>JAYTIA010000539.1:0-3640 GCA_043732145.1 Saprospiraceae bacterium | reverse complement strand
AAAGATGGAAATTTACACTTCTTGATTGCGCAACGCTTTGACAATGCAGGTGAAATTGAACGCTTTGAAGCCTTCAATGACGAACTTTTTGATTTGGTATTGAATAAATACGACGGTGCATTGAAAGCGGAACATGGTACAGGTCGCGCCGTTTCGCCTTATGTGGAAGCGGAGTGGGGGAGTGAAGCCTATTCGATTATGAAACGTTTGAAAAAACTTTTAGACCCGGATGATTTGCTCAATCCCGATGTGATTATCACTGAAGACAAAAATATACATCTTAAAAACTTTAAAATAAATCTGACTGTTGAAGAAGAAGTAGATAAATGCGTCGAGTGTGGGTTTTGCGAACGACGTTGTCCGAGTCGCGATTATACTTTAACGCCGCGCGAACGTATTCGCATTCGTCGCGCTTTGAAAAATTTAGAAAATGCGAACGAAACGGAAAAACATGCACAACTCGTAAAAGAATTTCAATTCGATGGTCTTGATACTTGCGCTGTTGACGGAATGTGCGCGACTGATTGTCCCGTTGACATTAATACCGGCGAACTCGTTAAACGTTTGCGTCGCGAAAATCATTCTATCCGTGCGAATAAACGCGCTTTATTTTTAGCTAAAAATTTCAATGTTTTAGAAAATTCTGCGCGCCTGTCGCTCAAAGCCGGACATAGTTTTAATAGTTTATTCGGTGATAATTTTATGCATGCCCTTACCGGAATAATGCGTAAAGTTGTGCCGGGTTTTCCGTTGTGGAATAATGCTTTGGACAATGGGCAATGGACAATGGACAATGGAAAAACAAAAGAAGTTGACTTTTCATTGTATATTGCCCATCGTCCATTGTCTATAATTTATTTTTCTTCCTGCATCTCTCGCATGATGAACGGCGGTATTTTTAATACCTTCAAAAGTGTTTGCGGTAAAGCCGGCGTTGATTTAATTATACCCGAAAAAATAAACGGTACGTGCTGCGGACAAATTTTTTCTTCTAAAGGATTTACTGATGCTTATAAATACACTGCCAATAAAACAATTGAAAAATTATGGTTGTGGAGTAAGCAAGGTAAAATTTCGATTGTGATGGATGTGACTTCTTGTACACAAACTTTACTCAATTCAAGTAAATACTTGAGCGATGAAAATAAATTGTGTCACGCTCAAATGACATTTTTAGACAGTATTGATTTCGCTGCCGATATTCTTTTACCGCGCTTGGAAATAAAAAACAAGAAAAATAAAATCGTTTTTCATCCCGTCTGTTCAGTTTATAAAATGGGTTTGTTAGACAAAATGAAAAAAATCGGCAATGCTTGCGCTGTTCAAACAGATATACCGCAATTCGCCGGTTGTTGCGGTATGGCAGGCGATCGCGGATTTTATTATCCGGAACTCACACGCGCCGCCGTAAAATTAGAAGCTGATGAAGTAAAACAAACACCGTATGACGGTTATTACAGTTCTGCCAAGACGTGTGAAATTAATTTTTCGGAAGCAGTTGGCAAAAATTACGATTCGATTTTGGTTTTGTTGGATGAGGTAAGTATTTAGTGGATCGACTGATTTAATGTTTTTTGAAAACTTCTTTTATAAAACCTAAATCGTTCAAATAAACAAATTAATTTAGTGTCTCTAAATTCATTTATTCAACCAACCATTTTTATTCAAGTGTTTCATGAAAAAATACATTACAGAATTTGTCGCCACTTATCTTTTGATTTTTTGTGGCGTCGGTGCTTGTGTCATTAACCAACATACAAGCGGTGCTGTTGGTGGTGGATTAGGTATTTCAATTACCTTCGGACTCATCGTCACTGTTTTAGTTTATGCTTTCGGAGAAATTTCCGGTTGTTTTATAAATCCGGCGATTACAATCGGATTTGCTGCTGCGGGTTTGTTCGACAAAAAAGAATTGATTCCTTTTATCGGCAGTCAAATAACAGGAGCGATTGCAGCTTGTCTCACTTTAAAATTTTTATTTCCTGCCACTCAAAATTTCGGTATGACGCTACCTGCCGCCGGATTCGGCATTTGGCAAGCGTTTATTATTGAAATTATTCTCACTTTTCTTTTAATGGCTGTCGTTATTTTTACGGCGCAGAGCGGTAATAAAACTACCCAACAATTAGTAGGTATGTGCGCCGGTGCGACAGTAATGTTGGAAGCAATTTTTTGCGGACCTATAACCGGCGCGTCTATGAATCCGGCAAGAAGTCTCGCTCCGGCACTCGTTTCCGGTAATTTAACAGATGTTTGGATTTACCTCACTGCTCCTGTCATTGGTGCGTGTTTAGCGGCGTGGTTTTGGAAAACTATAAAATTATAAATGCGATTTTTGATTTTTTACGACATAAGCACATAGTTTTTTCATATTGAACACATAAGACTATGTGAACTGTGTGAAAAAACTATGTGCCTATGATGTAATGTAATTTACAGCAATAAAAAGAATGAAATCTATTTTTTTATTCATTTTCACATCGGCAACTTTATTTGCACAAAAATTTGTTGTGCCGACGCAGCAACAACTTGCTTGGCAGCAAACTGAATTGTCGGCATTTTTGCATTTCGGTGTCAATACTTTTACTGATCGCGAATGGGGAGAAGGCACGGAATCACCGAAAATTTTTAATCCGACGCGATTTGATGCAAATAAAATTGTAAAAGCTTTAAAACGCGCCGGCTTCAAGCGCATTATCATCACTGCAAAACACCATGACGGATTTTGTTTGTGGCAAACTGCACAAACCGAACATTCAATAAAAAACAGTCCGTACAAAAATGGTAAAGGCGATATTGTGAAAGAATTATCGGTAGCGTGTAAAAAATTCGGCGTACAATTCGGCGTTTATCTTTCGCCTTGGGACAGACATGAACCGAGTTACGGCACATCGAGTTATAATGATTTTTATAAAAAACAACTGCGCGAACTTCTGACGAATTACAGCGACATCAGCGAAGTTTGGTTTGATGGTGCGAAAGGCGAGAATGCAAAAAATATGGTGTATGATTTTCAAGGTTATTGGAAATTAGTGCGCGAACTGCAACCGAATGCTGTCATGTTTTCCGATGTCGGACCCGACGTGCGTTGGGTGGGCAATGAATCCGGCAATGCCGGTAATACGAATTGGTCAACGATAACCACCACCGGAATGTCGCCCGGCGTAGCGGATGAAAAATATTTGAATACCGGTGATTCCGAAGGCAAACTTTGGATACCGGCAGAAACTGATGTCTCAATTAGAAAAGGTTGGTTTTATCATGCAGCCGAAGATTCGACGGTAAAATCCGGTAAACAATTGCTCGATTTATATTTTAATTCGGTCGGAAAAAACAGTTTGCTGCTGCTCAATATTCCGCCGAACAAAAACGGTGAGTTGTCGGAAAGCGATGTGAAAAGTTTAAATGCGTTTCGCATTTTGCGTGAAAAAACATTTAAAAATAATTTAGTAGAGACGCAATGTGTTGCGTCTCCGATTTTAACCGATAAAAAGTTAGAAACGTTTCTTGAATTAAATCGCGATTCGTTTATAGTATTTGAATTTAAAAAACCCATTACTTTTGACGTTTTAATGCTGCAAGAAAATATCGCGCAAGGACAACGCATCGCAAGCGGTAACTTTGAATTTTGGAACGGTAC
>JAYTIA010000538.1:0-9448 GCA_043732145.1 Saprospiraceae bacterium | reverse complement strand
TCCGTCCGCCGCAAATCTGCACTTGATATTGTCGAAGCGCAAAAACAAACGGCTGCCAAAATCCAACAACTCAACTTTGAGGCGAGTGATGCGCGTTTGAAAGCGCAAGATGACATCGCAAAAGCGCAAAAAGAATCGTCAGACGCGATTTATCAAGCAAAACAAGATGCCGCAGCACAAATTCAAAAAGTAAAAGAAGAAACGGCTGCCGAAATTGCGCGTATTAAAGAGGAAGCGAAAAAAGCAAAAAAAGAATAATTTTAAAGTTCCACGACCGTAACACCGTCACCGCCATCATTTTGTTCCGGGTGATAGACTTTTTTAATGCTTTTATATTCTTTTAGTTTTTGTTTTACCACTTTGCGCAATACGCCATTGCCTTTGCCGTGAACAATACGCAAAATGTTGGCACTCGATACAACGGCATTGTCCATAAAATCTTCGATTATTTTTTCTGCTTCCATAGCAAGCATACCGCGCACATCTGTTTTCGGATCGAAGATAGCCGAGCGTTGAATGATATCAGATTTTACTGCAGACGATTTTACTTGTTGAACCGGTTCTTCGAGTGCAACAAGGTCTTTTGTTTTTACTTTCACACGCATCGAGCCGATAATCACCGTAGCCGTTTTATCTTTAACCGCTTCAACGCGACCTTCAGCACTGCCGGCACGCATTTTTACACGTGAGCCGATCTGAATTTCCAAACTTCCTGCACTCGGCACCGCATATAAATCTTCCGAAATTTTTGAGGCTTCTTCCGCGAGTTCTTGTTGTTTTACTTTTATCTCTTTGAGTGCCGAAGCGACATCCTGCGTCTGTATATTTTTTTCTTGCTTCAATTCTTTCAACAAATTTTGAACTTCTTGACGCGCATTGGCTACTTTTTGTAATTCAAATTCTTTCGCGTCAAGTTTTTGCAGTTTGCGGCGTTGCTCAACGTCTTTGATGTTTTCGTCATACTGTTTTATCAATTTATCGAGCATATCTTGCTTCTCCGTAATTTCTTTCAACTTTACATCATACTCTTGCTTTTCGCGTTGCAAATCAACGAGCAATTCGTCAACAGAGTGTTCATTTTCGCCGATACGTTTTCTGGCATACTGCAAAACTTCTTTAGACAGACCGGCATTCTGCGCAATTTCAAAAGCATAAGACGAACCCGGACGACCGATGGTGAGTTGATACGTAGGTTTTAAATTGTCTTTATCGAAATTCATGCAACCGTTGATAATACCTTCGGTGCGATAGGCAAACATCTTTAAATTGCCGTAGTGCGTTGTAACAACACCGTAAACTTTTTTCTCGTTGAGTTTGCGCATAATCCCTTCCGCAATTGCGCCACCCATTTTCGGGTCTGTACCACTGCCAAATTCATCAATTAAAATTAAAGATTGTTCATCGGCTTGTTCCGTGAATGCTTTCATGTTTTGCAAATGCGAACTATATGTCGAAAGATCATCTTCGAGACTTTGAGAATCGCCGATATTAACAAATATTTTTTCAAAAATACCCATATCGCTCAATTCACTCACCGGCACTAACAAACCGCATTGCAACATAATTTGAATCAAACCAACCGATTTCATTAAAATAGATTTACCGCCGGCATTTGGTCCGCTCACCAACAAAATGCGATTATCTCGAAATAAATCTAAATTAAAATGCACAGTTTCTCTACCGGCTACTTTATTTTTCAAATATAACAACGGATGTCTGCCTTTTTTTATACCCAACGTAGGCGCGTTTGAAAGTTGCGGCATAAACGCTTTCATGCGCATCGCCAATCGCGCTTTTGCGTGAATGATGTCGTAAGCGATGATAATGTCGCTATAAGTTTCTAACAAGCCGACGTACGGGCGCAAAAAATCGGATAAGGCACGCATGATGCGATAAATTTCTTGTTTTTCTTCTTGCTCTAAATCAAATAAATCGTTGTTAACTTCAATAGCGGCTTCGGGTTCGATATAAGTTGTTTTACCCGTCGTACTTTCATCATGAATGATACCGCGAATACTGCGTTTGTGTTCGGAAGGCACCGCCAAAACACGGCGACCGTTGCGCAAAGTTTCTGCATTATCGGTCAACCAACCTTTTTGTCTATACTCGCTGATAATGCGTTTGTAAACGCTTTCCAATTCGCGTTGTTTAGATTGAATCGAGCGGCGAATTTTCATTAATTCCGGAGAAGCGTCCGGACGAATCACGCCTTCAGGGTCAATCACGCGCGTAATTTCTTTCGCTAATGATTCGTCATACACTGTATCGCGTATCGTAAAATATAAAGTCGGATAAATTTCGCGACGCACTTGAGTAAAAAATTTATACAATTCTCTAAAAATTAACAATATACGGTTGATGCGTTGCAGACTGTCTACCGTGAGAACATAACCCGAAATGGGTAACATTTTCAATTCTTCTTCAAAGGTTTCGTAAGCGGCGAGTGGAAATTTGTCGTTTTTTTCGAGGCTGAGTTTGAGTTCTTTTACTTCTTTCAATTGCTTTTCAATTAACGACAACTCCGTACTTGGTTCGAGAAACTCGAAGTAAGTTCCGGCAGGCGCACCCAAACATTCTTTTTCTAAAAGTTGTAAAACTTTATCGAACTCTAATTTTTCGTACAACTCTTTTGGTAATAACAACATGGATAGTTATTGGTGATTGGTTATCGGTAACATACAACCTTCTTTTATTTTAAGCTACAAATTTACGTTAATAGTTTTAAACAGTGCAAGTTGTAAATAGTTTATTGCAGGGAGGTACGCGCCTAATGCGAAAATTTATAACTCACGCCTGTCATCAACCAACGTGTCGGCATCGGGATATTATTTTGTTCCGCATAAGCCGTATTGAAAATATTAGTCGCTTGTGCGAAGATATTGAGGCGTTCTGCTTTCCAAATTAATTTAGCGTCAACGACACTGCATGCCTCCTGTTGAGACAAACGTTTTATATAACGCACGCGCACATTTTGGCGCAAATTGCCGACAATACCGCTTTCAAAACTCAAACTTAATTGATCAGTTAAAAAATCGAGCGCGTATTTACTTAAATTATCCGTTTTTGTGAAAGTGTAATCATGTAAGTATAAATAACCGGCTTGAATTGTACCGCCATTCAAAGACTTGAATCGATACGCCATGCTTGCGTCAATACCTTTCAATGAAATAGCGTTTACATTTGTCGGATTCCAAGGCATCGTCGCGTCGTTGCGCGTGCGATCAATTAAATCTTGTCCGTCGCGTTGAAAATAGGCGGCTTGAATATTGAATGATGCGGTCAAATATTTAGCACCAATTTCATACACATTCGCGCTTTCAGGTTTTAAATCCGGATTCGGATTATTAGCGGCGTTTTTAAAATATAAATCTGTATAAGTCGGCAAACGAAAAGTTCTGCCGTAGTTGGCGTATAATTTAAAACTGTTCGACAATCGCGCCCCGACATCAACGCCCGGAAAAAACTTGGTGCCGAAATCTGAATAATTCGCCAACAAAACGCCAGGCGTAATGTCAAACGCACCGAATTTGAAACGGTGTTCTGCAAAAGCTGTTAAAGCCGTGCGGTCGTGATTCCCCAAACCTGCATTGAAATATTGCGAACTATTAAACGCCAAACTCATACCCGTTGTACCGAAATAACTATTCAAGTGCGAATTAAGTTCTGCATCTACAACTTGCGTTAAAGTCGCATTGTGTGTTGCCGCACGTGTTGTATCATTTAAATAATTAAAATAATAATCGTCCTGATTGCGTCGCCAAGAAAGTCGCGGTGTGAGATGAAAATTACCGAAATGCAACGGCATATCTGCGGCGAATAAACTTGTTTTCAAAAATTCGCGTTCATTACTTGTATTTCCGGAACTGTAAAAACCACTCGCGCCAAAACTTTTATCCGTATATCCACCTAGAATATTTAATTTTTTATCGCCGATACCGATTTGATTTTGATAAAAAATATTCCCGATTTTAAAATCCGAATTAGGTCTGTAACCATCCGATACATCATAAGTCAAACTCAAAGTTTGTTTCATCATTGAATCCGGCAACGAAACTGATAATCGCGCACCCAAAGTATTCCAATCACCGACTTGAAAACCGACGGTTGTTGCGCTTTCCGTGTTCACTTTCGTGATAATATTCACCGCACCTGCAAAAGCATTCTGTCCGTAAACACGCGCCGATGGTCCTTTCAAAACTTCAATGCGTTCGATATTTGAAATATCTAGTGGCAAATTCAAAGCATGATGCCCTGTTTGTGGATCGGAATATTTGATGCCGTTGATGATAATTAAAGTTTGATCGAAAGTACCACCCCGAATAGACACATCACCTTGAACACCGCCTATCCCGCGATTGCGTACATCAACACCGACAATAAAATTCAATAAATCTGCAACAGATTGAAGGGGAGTAGCTTGTATTAGTTCTTTTGTAATAATTTCAACACTTTTACTCAATTCGGCAAGCGGCGTTTCCAACCGATTTTCTTTAATAATAATGTCTTTGAGAAAAATTCCGGTTGAGTCTTGTGCATAAAAAATTTGTGTTGCCAGGGAAAAGCCTGCAACGAGACAAGTTAGTTTTTTCATTATTGAATTAAGTGAATTGTTTTTCTTTTTATAAACTATATAGGCACATAGTTTATAAAAAGAAAAACTATGTGCCTATTTGGTAAAATTATTAAAAACACTATTGATATTTTCTTTTCAAGAACCAAGTATTATCTGTAAGTGTAAAACCGGCGGAGAGACGGAAATACTCTTCACTTAATTTAACTGTTGTAAGTTTGCCGTATTCCAAAGCAAAATTTACATAACCCGGTTGGCCTCCGCGACCCACTTTCATCGGCATACATACGCCCGCAGATGCACCCCAAGTATTTACTTGTTCGCCGCCCAACACACGCGGATCTTTTCCGGAATGAAAACCTAAACGCCAACGTATTTTTGAATCATCGGAGCGAAATAAACTTTTATCGGTGATAAATTCCATGCCTAAAGTTACGACGGAAGCATTTAGCATTCGGTCAATTGCCGGATCTTGTTTTACGGTATTAAAATAATCATTACCCCACCCCATATATTTATACTCGGCACCAATTTGGAAAGCATAACCGTTCTTATAAGAAATACCCGCCACAATTTCAGAAGGTAATCTGCCGGAGCCTGCAATATCGGACGTTGAGGAAAGTGTATCTTCTCTGAAACCGGGAATCGTGCGGCGATATAAAGAACCGGAAGTTGTCGTGAAGGGTGTTGCACCATTACCGTAAGCTCCGATGATGAGGCGTTTACGTCCACGCAATTTTTCGGCATTTTTTTTATCGAGTTCTACATCATATTGAAAACCAAGATTGTAAATAAATCCGGACATCGAATAATGATCAACAAAATAATTTTTGTACGGATAAATCAGATCGGCACTCAAATCGGTTTGTTTAATGTAATTCATTTCTCCGAAAACAACGCCAATATTAGCTCCGACAGAAAAATCTTTGTACTGCACACCGTTACTTATCATCAGTTTATAAGTACCACCGCTGCCCAAAAAATAATTTGTCACCGTTACCGAATCCGTATTAGGCGCGGGTCCGGTCGTATTGACATTGTAACCGACTTGATTATAAGGCGTGAGCGATAAACCAGCAGCCCAACGTAATTGTCGCGGCGCACGATCTAAAACTTCATTGATAACGCTATACATTGGAAAACCCAACCCTATGTACGACAAATTACCACTTGCACCACTGCCGGTATTGCCTTGATTGTCGGTAACGTTTGTATTTTTGCCGTACAAACCCACTTCAAAAGAGGCGGTGCGCAGTGCCGGCAGTGATGCCGGATTGAAAGGATTAAAGTTAAGCGGATCTCTAAATGCGGCTGTTAAGCCGCCCATACCTGCATTAGAAATATAATTTTGCGGTAAGATATTGCCGAATCCCAATCGCGAAAGCGGTGAATTGTCTTTAGGTTGAATACTTTTGTAATAAGAATCTACTACTTGTGCCGATGAAACTGAAATACTCGCCGTTATTAATAAAACACTAAAAAGAAATTGTCGCATTGATTGATGGTTGAAAACCAATTGACAATTGATAATTAACAATTGACAACGCAATTAATATTTTGTCGTTGTCAATTATCAATTGTCAATTGTCAATTGAATTTATAATTCTATTTAATCCGATAAGAACGAGATCGCGCTCGTAATATTTATTTTTTATTTTGATATTGTCATTTAAAAACGTACCGTCACCACCCGTTAAGATAAGTTGAAACGCACCGTATTTTTTTTTATACTTTTTCACTAAACCTTCCACTTCACTCACAAAACCTTGTTGGACACCGATTGTCATCGCAGAAATCGTATCACGTCCTATTATTTCATCGGAAATAGTATTAACGAAATTCAACAGCGGTAAACGCGCCGTAAAATGATTGAGTGCCTTGTAACGCATTTTTAATCCGGGTGAAATACTGCCGCCTTGAAAACACGCAGCAGCATCTAAAAAATTGAATGTAAGTGCCGAACCTGCATCAACGACCAAACATGCTTGCGTCGGAAACAAAAAATGAGCCGCAATCACGCCCGCCAATCGGTCTTTACCGAGTGTTTCCGGTGTCGCATAATTATTTTTAATCGGAATCGGCGTTTCATGCGTCAGCCTGATAACTTTGAAATGTGCATCCAAATAATTTTTTACGTCTTCCGGTTCAACACCGGAAGCATAAACGATGACATTTTTGATATCATTCACCCGGCATTTTTCTTTTAAACTCTCTAACGATATAGTTTCCCATATCGCTTTCTCAATGAGCTTATTTTTTTCAAAAACAGCACATTTAACCCGCGAATTGCCGATGTCGAGTACTAAATTCATATTTTTTCAAAAATCGGGCAAAGGTAGGGGTTTTATTGTGGATTTTAGATTTGCGATTTTAGATTTTTAAATTTGAAAATCTTTTTTGAAAAATAAAAACGCTCGAAAAAATAATTTCTTCGCGCGTTTTTTATTTTTTCAAAAAAAAATCCAAAATCGTTTTTATTTTTCTCTAAAAAAAATAGAAATCGGCACGCCGTTGAAATTAAATGTTTTGCGCATTTCGTTTTCCAAGTAGCCTCTGTAATTGTCCGGAACAAATTTCGGATGGTTGCAGAAAAACGCAAACGCCGGATAGTACAGGGGTAATTGCGTCGCGTATTTTATTTTTATCAAATGTCCGCGATAAGCCGGCGGTGTAAATTTATCTTGCACATCACCAATCCAATCGTTTAGCGCGGAAGTTTTTATTTTTTGGTGGCGATTTTCAGCCACTTCTAAAGCGACTTCAACAGCTTTCATAATGCGCAATTTTTCTGTCGCCGAAACGAAAACAACCGGCACATCTTTAAAAGGTGCGAGGCGTTTTTTAATACCCTCTTCGTAATCACGCGCCGTATTGGTTTCTTTTTCAACCAAATCCCATTTGTTAACTACAATTACTACGCCTTTGTGTCTTTCAACTGCCAGTTTAAAAATAGCCATATCTTGTTGTTCAACACCTTCCATCGCATCAATCATCAACATCGCCACATCGCAATCTTCAATCGCTTTTATCGCACGCATGACCGAGTAAAACTCTAAATCTTCGTGTACTTTTGCTTTTTTGCGCATACCGGCAGTATCCACAATCATAAATTCTTTGTCGAATTTTTTGTAGTGCGTGTGAATCGGGTCGCGTGTAGTGCCGGCAATATCCGTTACGATAGACCGTTCTTCGCCGACAAGTGCATTCAGCAAAGAAGATTTTCCGACATTCGGTTGACCGACAATTGCAATTTTGTGTAATTCAGTATCGAGTGGTTCGTAGTTTTCAATATTTTCAGCAATATAATCCAAAATTTCACCCGTACCGGAACCGGTTGCAGAAGAAAAGAAAAAAGTGTGTTCAACACCCATCGCCCAAAATTCTTGTGCTTCAAGCAGATAGCGGTGATTATCCACTTTATTTACCGCCAATACGACCGGTTTTTTTGTGCGACGCAACATTTCCGCGACTTCATCATCAAGATCGGTCATGCCGGTTTGCGCGTCAACCATAAATAAAATTATAGCAGCCTCTTCAATTGCCAATTCCACTTGCGAGCGAATAGCCGATTCAAACACATCATCAGAACCTTGAACGAAACCGCCGGTGTCAATCACGACGAATTGTTTACCGTTCCATTCGGCAGTGCCGTATTTTCGGTCGCGTGTTACACCCGAAATATTATCCACAATCGCATCGCGTCCGCCGATAAGGCGGTTATAAAAAGTAGATTTACCGACATTCGGTCTGCCTACAATAGCTACAATATTATTCATAAATTTAATTTCTTGGGTGCAAAGATAGGGATAATCATTTACGATTTTCGATTTTCGATTTTCGACAGGTTAATTTCCATTTACGGAAAAGACCCGATTGTAGAAAAAAAAATCCGGAAACACGGAAACTATATCAAATAGGGCGTATTGCTGCCTTAGTTCTTAATAAACTAATGAATGGTGGAATTTATTTATTTTTCATTCCTAAGGCTACAAAGTTGAATTATTTATTTTAAAAGACAAAATAAGTGCCGTCGTTTTACTGAAAGCCGGAATTTGAAAATTGTCATTAAGAGTGATTGATTTTATATAATTTTGCGCTTCAAATATTTTAAATGAAGTTTAAAACACGAGTTTTGTTGTGCGGATTTTTATTTTTTGTTCCTGTTTTTTTATTACATGCTCAAAAAAATAATGAGATAGTCGTACCGATTCCGGTAAAAATGTTTTCAGAAATAAAGCCGGATACCGGTATTATAATACCGGATGAACCAATTCATGGCGCAGTTATCAGTGTTCAACTTTCATCAGACCAATATCTTAAAACTTTTGAAATTATCGCACCGCGCACGCGTCCGCATGATTGCAAAGACAGACTCACCAAACCTTGTTATTTTGTTTACACGAGTAATGAAGCCGCTTATGCACAAAACTCGTTGGCATCGGTGCTCGAAAACGAAACGGCTTTAACGCTTAAATCTTACGGCATCGGATCGGTGACTTTATCGGCACGCGGTACGGCAAGTTCGCAAAATACGGTGGTCTGGAACGGTATTAATTTGCAAAATGCGATGAGTGGTGTTGTAGATTTAAGTACGATTTCAATGAACACTGTACAACGCGCAACCGTTTCTTACGGGGGCAGTAGTGCGACAAATGGTTCCGGTGCTATCGGCAGTGTGATTAGTTTGGAAAATGATTTGCCGATTGAAAACGGTGTGACAGGAAAAATAAATTTGGGCGTGGGTAGTTTCAGCGATAAAAGAGAAAGCGTTCAACTCAATTACGTCACGCCAAAATTCGCCACCGGTTTTTCGGCGATGTATAAATCGGCAGAGAATAATTTTTTATTTCGCAATACATCAGAAATTGGCGGTCCGTT
>JAYTIA010000537.1:0-3644 GCA_043732145.1 Saprospiraceae bacterium | reverse complement strand
ATTTAGCCAACCTACTCGTGATCCCAAACTAACGGGAATACGACCGCGCGTGAGCGTGCAATAACCTCTTTTCCGGCGCGACACATTCAAGGAATGTTGCCGTACAAAAAATTTCCTCTTTTTCTTTTATCGGTATAATCTATCCTTCAATTTAACATTGTCGAGGCTGTACTAACTTTTGAAAAGTTTTAAATTTTTCAAAAATGGCGTATAAACATATTGAAATTCACAACTATTTTATCTTTTTTCAAAGTAATTATATAATGACTCAAACTAAGGAAGCCGAAGCTGCAACAAAATTTAACGAAGACATAAATATTGAAGTAGCCAATGTTTCTCATGCACAATATGCGGAAGAAATTTGTCGCTTAATAGAAGAAAGTGCGAAAGTGCGCGGCACCGGTATTGCGAAACGCGAACCTGAATATATCCGTAAAAAATTAATCAACGGACGTTCAGTCGTGGCTTTATGCGCCGAAAAACTTGTCGGTTTTTGTTACGTCGAAACTTGGTCGCATGAACGCTATGTGAGTAATTCGGGTTTAATTGTCCATCCGGATTACAGAAAAGGTGGATTGGCGCGTGCCGTAAAAAAAGAAGCCTTCAATTTAGCTCGGAATTTATTTCCGGATGCAAAAGTTTTTGGCATTACTACGAGCGGACCTGTAATGAAAATAAACAGCGAACTCGGTTATATACCCGTCACATTTAGTGAACTCACGCAAGACGATTCTTTTTGGAAAGGTTGTTCAAGTTGTCCGAACTACGATATTTTGCAAGCAAAAGAACGTAAAGTGTGTTTATGCACGGGTATGTTGGCTCCGTCGAAAAACGAAGAAGCTAAAATAAAATTTGATTTATCGGCACAAATAGTAAATAACGCGCCGGATAAAAAATCGCCCCAACAAAACGCCGCCGGTTTCTTTTATGAGGGACCATGAATTTGGACAATAGACACCGTACAAATAAACTATGGAAAAACAAAAGATAAAAAATCCATCGTCTATTGTTCGGTGTATATTGTCCATAAAAAAATTTAAAATGAAAAAAGTAGTCCTCGCGTATTCCGGCGGATTAGATACCTCTTTTTGTATAAAGTATCTAACAATTGAAAAAAATTACGAAGTACACGCCGCAATCGTCAATACCGGCGGTTTTTCTGCCGATGAATTGAAAAAATTAGAAGAAAAAGCAATCTTCTTAGGTGCAAAATCTTTCACTGCCATTGATGCCCTCGACGATTTTTATAAAAACTGTATCCGATATTTAGTTTATGGAAACATTTTGCGCGGCGGCGTATATCCGTTATCCGTTTCTGCCGAGCGTATGTTTCAAGCATTGAGCATTATGAAACACGCGGAAAATATCGGTGCAAAAGCGGTGGCGCACGGTTCAACGGGTGCCGGAAATGATCAAGTGCGTTTCGATATTGTTTTTCAAACTTTGGGCGATGATATTGAAATCATCACACCGATTCGCGACTTAAAACTTTCGAGGCAAGAAGAAGTGGATTATTTAAAAAAACACGGCGTTGAATTAAGTTGGGAAAAAGCACAATATTCCATCAATAAAGGTATATGGGGAACATCCGTCGGCGGCAAAGAAACTTTGACGAGTGATACTTCGTTGCCCGATAGCGCCTATCCCTCACAAATAAAAAAAACTAAGCCCTCAGTTATCTCACTGCAATTTAAAAAAGGAGAAATCGTCGGTTTCAATGGAAAAAAATTCACACATCCGACACAAGCTATTTTAAAATTAGAAGAATTGGCTTCTGCTTATGCAATTGGTAGAGATACGCACGTGGGCGATACAATTATCGGTATCAAAGGGCGTGTAGGTTTTGAAGCACCGGCATCGCTCATTATCGTTAAAGCGCATCAACTTCTTGAAAAGCACACGCTTTCAAAATGGCAAACGTATTGGAAAGAACAACTCGCTAATTGGTACGGTATGTTTTTACACGAAGCACAATTTTTAGAACCGGTCATGCGCGACATTGAAGTTTTTTTAGAAAAAACCCAAGATAATGTGACCGGAAATGTCTTTGTTCAACTGCACCCCTATCGTTTTGAATTGCAGGGGATCGAATCGCCTTTCGATTTAATGCGCTCCGATTTCGGTACTTATGGCGAAGTGAATAAGGCATGGAGTGGCGATGACGTAAAGGGATTTACAAAAATTTTGGGCAATTCAACAAAGATTTGGCAAGCGGTTCAAAAGAAAAATAAAAATTAGACGACGGATAATAGACAATAGACAATGTACACAATATCTCTTTTGTTTTTCCATTGTCCAATGTCTATTATCCGTCGTCAAACATTTACCCATGATAAAAATAGGCATAATAGGCGGTGCGGGTTACACAGCCGGAGAATTGTTGCGGTTGTTGGTACATCATCCGAAAGCGAAAATTGTTATTGTTAATTCAAAATCAAATGCGGGACAAAAACTTTCAAGTGTACATTCCGATTTGGAAGGTGATACGGATTTAGTTTTTACGGACGTACTTGAATTGGACAAAATTGATGTTTTGTTTCTTTGCACCGGTCACGGCGACGCGAAAAAATTTATAGATGAAACATCGCTGCCGCAAAAACTAAAACTCATTGATTTGTCTCAAGATTTTCGTTGGGGCGCAAACACCGAAGCGACCGAACAAGGTTGGATTTATGGTTTAACGGAACTCAATCACGATAAAATCCGGCACGCACAATTTGTCGCCAATCCCGGTTGCTTTGCTACGGCAATTCAATCAGCAATTTTACCGTTGGCTAAAAATAATTTATTAGATGATGATGTACACGTTACGGCGATAACAGGTTCAACCGGTGCGGGACAAAAACCGACAGATACGACGCATTTCAGTTGGCGTTCAAATAATTTATCCATTTACGAAGCTTTCAAGCACCGACACTTAAAAGAAATAACGGCAAGTGTGCAATCGTTGATGCCGAATTTTCAAAAAAATATTCGGTTTGTGCCGGTGCGTGGGAATTTTACACGTGGTATTTTGGCGAGTGTTTACACGACTTCTACCCTAACGGAACATGAATTGCAAACTATTTTTAAAGAATTTTATGCCGACGCGCCGTTTGTAAATATTATTTCAACCGCGCCGCATTTAAAACAAGTAGTGGGCAGTAATAAGATTTTTCTGCACATCACTAAACACGATGATCAAGTACATATCATCAGCATAATAGATAATTTATTGAAAGGTGCGTCCGGACAAGCGGTAGAAAATATGAACTTGATGTTCGGTCTGCCGCACACTATGGGACTGAAACTCAAAGCTCTTGCTTTCTAAATTAAGAATTAAAAATTAAAAATTCATTTTGTGTAATCTTTAATTTTCTTTCAATTCTAATTTTTAGTTAATTCTTAATTTTTAATTCTTAATTAGTTATGATTCTTTTCGACGTTTATCCATTATACGATATTGAGCCGGTGAGCGGACTCGGTTGTTATGTTTACGACAAAAACGGTGTCGGTTATCTCGATTTTTATGGTGGACACGCCGTTATCAGCATCGGTCATGGACATCCGCATTACGTAAAAAAAATTCAAGACCAATTACATAAATTGGGGTTTTATTCCAATGCCATTCAAAACCCGTTGCAACAAGAAGTGGCAGATAAACT
>JAYTIA010000536.1:0-3645 GCA_043732145.1 Saprospiraceae bacterium | reverse complement strand
AGTTTTAAAAAATTTATTGAACCTTATATGTACGAAGCAGATATTATTGTCAACAACAATCAAAATTTTGAAAAAGGTTTAGATGTGGTTTGCTCTTATCTCAACAAGATTTTAAAAAATTAATTTGCTAACATGATACACTTCAGGCAAAATTGCTTGAAATAAAATCCTGCAAATGACTAATCGTTTGTTTTTGGTCTTCTACCACTTCATGTATTAAATCGGTGACGGAAATAATGCCCAATAAAACACCTTTATCGAAAACCGGTAAATAGCGTACATGGTTTTGATCCATGATTTTCATGCAGTACTCAATTTTATCATTCGGATTAACGTGCGGTAAATTGGTGGACATGATTTCGCCGACGGTCGTTTCCGAGGATTTTTTTTCTGCCAGAATAATTTTTCGCGCATAATCGCGCTCCGTCATAATGCCCATATAAGCACCGGCATCTAATACAACTACAGAACCAATGTTTTGGTCTGCCATAATTTTGAGTGCGTCCAATACACTCGTTGAAGTTGTCACCGTGACAATACGATTTGATTTTTTGTCTAAAATTTTTTTTATGGCATCCATATTGATTGGTTTTAGTTCAAGATTATTGAAAATTTAGTTTATTCTCGTAAAACTAAAAAAACAAATTTTAATTACAAATAATTTGGCAGAATTTTTTTAAATAATTTTTAAAGTTCGAATAAATTAAAAAAATAAGCGCATTATTTCGAAAAACAATTAAAAAGCAATCCATATAAAAGTTCCTAAAAAGGAAAAAATTATAACTCAAAATCTATAACCCAAAACCCAAAACTGTTTCCGTAAAAATCGCCATGTCGTTATCGTCGTTATAAACATGGGGCGACAAACGCACAAACTCGCCGCGCACACTGACGAAAATTTTTCGTTCTTTCAATTTTTCTGAAAGCGCGACGGCATTCACGTTTTTAGGCAAACCGATACCGATTAAATGATGCGCCGTAAAAGGTACTTTTTCGATGATACAACCGGCGTTGCGCAATTTTTCTAAATATGGTTCGGTCAAATTTTTTAAATAAGTTTGAATATTTTCTGTTCCCCATTCCAAAATTTGAGTAATAGCGGCAATACCCATCGGCACATTAATAAAATTGGAACGCTCACCCATATCAAACCGCCGGGCAAACGGCTGATATTCGTCGCGGTAATTCACGAGTTGTGTAAAATCTTCGCTGCCTTTTCTGTTGATCCAATTTTCCTCTAAAGGTTTTGCATTGTCAAAACGTTCGTTGAAGTACGCATAACCAAGTGTATAAGGACCCATTAACCATTTATAACCGCCGCAAATAAGCGCGTCCGGTTTTATTTTTTCGACATCCATCGTTAAAGCACCCACACATTGCGTACCGTCCAGTACGAACAATGCACCGACTTCACGCGCACGCGCACCGATTTTTTCTAAGTCATATTTAATACCGTTTGCCCAATGCACGTGTGCGAGTGCCACAAGTGCCGTATCGCTATCAATTGCCGCCAATAAATTTTCTGTCCAGTCTGAACCACTCGTTTTTGTATTCGGATATGCCACCGTTTTAATGTGCATTTCTTTTTCTTTTGCCAATTCACACCAAGGATAAACATTACTCGGAAATTGCGCATCTGCCAAGACGATATTTTGTCCGCGGTTAACTTTTATATTTTTTGCAACAACAGCCATACCGTAACTCACGGAAGGAATTATAGCAACGCGTTCCGCAACAGGAACATTAATAAGTCGTGCAAATAATCCGCGCAAAACTTCAACATCGGCTAAAAAATGTTGCATCGTCACGTTGTTAGGACTCGATTTGAGCAACATACCGGTCATACCGGCGGAAACTGTACTTTTCAACAACGGAGACATGTATGAACCGTTCAAATAATGAATATCTTCATCGAGATTAAATAAATGTTTTTGGCAGGTCATCATGGTCGAGTGTATTTTATTTTTGATTGAATTTTATTTTCGGATAAAGGAAATAATAAAATTTGTAAGGAGTTAATAAGTTCTAACAAAATTTAAAAATAAGCCGTAATTTTGCGCATCGGTAAATTGGTCTATTAGTTCAACGGATAGAGCGTGGGTTTCCGAAGCCCAAGATAAAGGTTCGATTCCTTTATAGACCACTTTATTTTCAGTTGACAATTGATAATTGACAGTTGACAATTATTTTTTCGTTGTCAACTGTCAACTGTCAATTGTCAACTGAAGAAGGTTCCGTAGTTCAATGGATAGAATAGAAGTTTCCTAAACTTTAGATACCGGTTCGATCCCGGTCGGGACTACGATTTTTAGGTGTTGGGTTATGATACAGAGCAGTTTCTGAATCATGCTTGAGAAAATTAAGTAATCCACACCGAATATATATTTTTTAAAACAAAAAAGCGATACCCGATTCACAACCGAATCGGGTATTTCTTTTTTGTTTAGCATTTTATTTTACCCGCTCGCATCACGTATTCACTAAAAAAAAGCGTGTACGCTCGTTTCACTCCACTCGCATCATGCATTGATTCATTAAAAAAGCACAAACGCTCGTTCCAGTCTCTGACTGAAATGCACTATACAACACATCTCCTGACGTATCGTATAGCGTTTAAAATAAAAGTACAAAACACACACGTCAAGAGACGTGTTGAATAGTGCGTAAAAAATCAAAAGATTTTCACGAGCGTTTAAGTTTTTTACGGAGGAAGTCGGATTGCGAGCAAGAAACACAAAAGCAAAAAAGCAATACCCGATTCACAACCGTATCGGGTATCGCTTTTATTCTGCGGGCATTTTATTTTTTCCTTTCCGTCACAAACATCACCAATTGTTCTAAAGAATGTCGAATTTCGGATTCCGGAAATTGCAATAAAATACCAAAGGCTTCTTGTCTGTATTGTTTCATCGCTGTTTCCGCATACGCTAAACCGCCGCCGGCGCGCACAAAATCTATGACTTGTTTTACTTTTTCGGGTTTTTCGTTATCATTTTTTATGAGGCGTATAATCTCGGTGCGTTTAGATTTTTCGGTTTGATTGAGGGCGTAAATCAGCGGCAGTGTCATTTTTTTTTCTTTGATGTCAATGCCAAGAGGTTTACCGACATCATCGGTGCCGAAATCAAATAAATCATCTCTAATTTGAAAAGCGATACCGATTTTTTCACCGAATAAACGCATTTTTTCAATTTGATGGTCGTCAGAAGTAGTTGAAGCAGCACCAACAGCACACGCAGATGCAATGAGTGATGCCGTTTTTTTGCGGATAATATCGTAGTAAATATTTTCTTTGATATCTAAACGTCGTGCTTTTTCTATTTGAAGCAGTTCGCCTTCCGCCATCTCTTTCACCGCATTCGACATAATTTTTAGGGCTTTGAATTGATCATGTTTCAGAGCCAATGACAACCCTTGCGACAATAAATAATCGCCCACTAATACCGCAATTTTATTTTTCCAAAGTGCATTGATGCTAAAAAACCCGCGCCGCTCGTAACTGTCGTCCACCACATCGTCGTGAACAAGAGTTGCCGTGTGTAGGAGTTCGACAAGTGATGCCGCAACGTAACTCGCTTCATTCACCGTTCCGCACAATTTGGCGGACAAAAACACAAACATCGGGCGCATCTGTTTGCCTTTTCT
>JAYTIA010000535.1:0-3650 GCA_043732145.1 Saprospiraceae bacterium | reverse complement strand
ACATGCTACAAATACTTGCTCAACCGATTTTCAATGGTCGCCAAAAGAAATAATGAGTGATGCAAAAGGTCTCAACCCTATAGCAAAACCTACACAAGGCGGTTTTACGACAATAAAACTTACTTTAAAAGAATTGCAATGCACGGCAATCGATTCCATTAAAGTAAAAGTTATTGATCCGGCAACTTTGCAATGCAATACAGTTTTTTTACCGCAAGCATTTACTCCCAATGGTGACGACAGGAATGATCAATTTTTTATTTCAAATCCGTATGCAATTGAAGATCTGACGATTTTCGAAATTTTTGATAGTTGGGGCGGGCGCATTTTTTCTACCAATGATAAGTTTGCACATTGGGACGGTAGCTTTAACGGGCAGCAACTCAATTCGGGTATTTATCTCTGGAAAGTGCGTTTCCGATGTCGCGGTCAAGATTTATCGCAATTCGGGAGTGTGACGATTTTGAAATAATTTTTTTTGGATGGAAATAAAAACTACGCTCAATTTCAAAGAATTTGGTGCCGGCGAACCGATAATTATTATTCACGGTTTGTTCGGGATGCTCGATAATTGGCAAAACATTGCGCGAAGATTGGCAAATAATTTTTTGGTTTACACCATTGATTTGCCGAATCATGGTGCTTCACCACGTATTGACGGTTTTTTTAACTATGAAATCATGGCACAAAGTGTTTTGAATTTCATGGAAGAACAATGGATTCACCAATCACATATTATCGGACATTCGATGGGTGGAAAAGTGGCAATGCAAATTGCACTTAATAATCCGGATACGGTGAATAAATTGGCATTGATTGATATTTCCCCCAAAATTATTCCCGGCGGACATGAGAAAATTTTTTATGCCCTTCAACAAATTAATACGGCAACTGTGAGCGATAGAAAAGAAGTTGAAAATTATTTGATGGAAAAATTAGAAAAAGATATTCCAACAGTACAATTTTTGATGAAAAATTGAAGTCGCAATATAAACGGCGAAGGTTTTCATTGGAAAATGAATGTGCCGGTGCTTTTCGACAATTACGATAATATTTGTGCAGCCGTTACCGGAACACCTTTTCAAAAACCGACTTTGTTTGTGCGCGGCGGTAAGTCGAATTATATTAGAGATGCAGATTGGGATTTTATAAAAAACCTTTTTCCGGAAGCACGATTAGAAACAATCGAAGATGCAGGTCATTGGGTACACGCAGATAAACCGAATGAATTATTTGAGATACTTGAAAACTTTTTTTAATCGTAAATAATAAGTAACTACTCACGTATTATTTTAAAGAAAAGCAACCGCTTCGCGGCTGTTTAACTATCGAATTACAATCTGAATAGTTACACTATTAATTGAAAAAAACAAAAAAAGCAAGTTGTTATAGTTCTCAATTTTATATTTTCATCAATAAAAATGTTTTTATTTTACCAATTTTGTAAATTTTTATTATTTTCATTGATTTATTTTCAAAAAATAAATAGAGGCATTAACTTTGCATCACAATAATTGTAAAAAGTTACAATCATTTTTATTTATTTTATTGTGAGGTGATGAAATTTGGCAGACGTGCCCCCTTGTCTCGGGGGTGAGGAGTTCGGGATAAACGGAAAATATTTTGGGGTTGACCACCATGCGCGCAAACGTGTTTTCCAGCTAACCGCCTCGTGGAGGTTCGAGTCCTTCCCTTACAGCTTTTTTGATTATGAATTAAATTTTAGAAATAAAAAAACGAATCACGACTTGCATTGTGATTCGTTTTTTTATTTAAGGAATATTAAGGAAATAAGTTCTGCCGGTAGAACTTATTTCCTTCTTATTCCTTAAAGGTTTGCAATAAAAAATTTACAGCCGCATTGCCTTTCTCACCTAAATTTTTTGTGTAATCATTCACGTATAAATCAATGTGTTGTTGCATTACCGCCGGCGACATTTCTTGTGCATATTCAGCCACAAATTTTTTGCTCGATTCCGGGTTTGTAAAAGCATAAGCAACACTGTCGAACATAATTTTTTCTAATATTTTTTGAACGGTCGGCAATAATTTTTTTTTCATCACTATACCTCCCAGTGGAATCGGCAATTGTGTCGACGTTTCCCAAAATTCTCCCAAATCAACAACTTTACTTAAACCTTTAAGTTGATACGTGAATCGGTTTTCGTGAATAATAACACCGGCATCAACTTTTCCTTCTAAAACTGCATCTTCAATTATGTTGAAAGGCATTTCTATTTTATTTTTCACAAACGGATATTTTAATCCGAACAAAAAATGTGCTGTTGTGAATTTGCCCGGAATAGCAACGGTCGAGTTTTCATTAAGCACCAAATTTTCCTTTTTTGAAATTACCAATGGACCGACACCTGTACCGAGTGCGCTGCCGGATTGCAAAAGCGTATAATTTTCTCTGCAAAACGCGAATGCTGCGTAACTGAGTTTCGTTACATCCAACTCCGCACGCATCGCGTATTGATTGAGGGTTTCTACATCTTCCATCAAAATTTTAAAACTGATACCGTGTGTATTTATTTTGCCGTTTATAATAGCGTCAAAAATGAAAGTATCATTCGGGCATGGTGAAAAACCTAAGGAAAGCGTCATTTTAATGGTTAAGATTAAAAAGTTTTTTCTCCCGCTTCAATTTTGCGTTTTACAATCGGCGGCACTTTAAATCTACGCCCGTGAATGTGTTCAAAATACTTGCAGCGTTCTACAAAACGCTCTAAGCCGTAATCATTCAAATATTGAATAACGCCGCCGTAAATTGCGGGAAACCCCCAACCGTAAATACTGCCGATGTTCGCTTCAGAAACAGATTGAACTACTTTTTCTTGCATACACCACAAGGCTTCTAAAACTTGGACAAATAAAAATCGTTCCGATATTTCAACAGTGAGGGTTACCGTTTTGTTCGGAGTCCACATATTTTCCGGCATCCAAAGTAAGCGAGTGCCGTCTTTTTCATACGCATAAAAACCGGCACGTACATCTAAACCGTGTCTGCCGGCTTCAATCATTTTGTCTAAAAGTTCTGCTGCCGGATGTCGCACATATTTTGGTCCATATAGATCCGCTGCTTGGCGTTCATATTCTTGTACTAAATCGAGCGATAAATCATCAGCCAAAGCTAAAGGGCCCAAAGGCATACCGGTTTGTAAACCTATATTTTCAATCAGAGCTGCCGGAAAACCTTCACCGAGTAATGCTATGCCTTCCAAAATATAAGTATTGCGCACACGACCGGCAAAAAAACCCCAGCTGTCTTTCACAATAATCGGAATTTTTTTTATCAATTTAATAAAATCAAAAGCACGGGCAATAGTTTCGTCACTTGTTGATTCACCTTTAATAATTTCGACGAGCGGCTCATCGTCAACGGGTCTGAAAAAACGCAAACCGCAAAATTGATCCGGATGTGCGGCGGTTTTTCCGAGTTTAGTAATAGGAATAGAACTGGTGTTGGAAGCGATAAGGCAGTATTCATCTAAAAAAGTTTCCGCCTCTTTCAGTACTTTTGATTTTAATTGCTGATTTTCAAAAACTGCTTCAATAATAATATCACAATCACGCAACTCTTCCATTTTTTCGGTAGCGGTAATGCGCGCCAAAATAAGTTGCGATTCTTCCGACGACAATTGTTGTTC
>JAYTIA010000534.1:0-3655 GCA_043732145.1 Saprospiraceae bacterium | reverse complement strand
ATATGGAATCATTTTTAAATCAGAAATTAGCGTTGATGATTTTAAAAACACCACATCTAAACTTTATATTTTTGGAGGTCTCTCATTTCTGAATTTGGTTCTTTGCGTAAGAAGTGCCATCGCTGCTAACAAAGGAGAAATTTGGCGCAATCCGATTACAATAAATTTTGTTAAATAAAAATTGAAGTACGGATTTCCAAAATTTATTTTGTTTCTACGGGATTATATTTATTTTTGTATAAAAATTTGAAAATGACAACCACACGTTTTTCTCCCGTATCATTTGAACCGAAACGTAAAAGTAAAACTTTTACACTGGCAGAATATTTGAAAAAAGAAGCAAAATCAATTGACAAACACGAATTTATGAACGGAAAAATAATTAAAATGCCCTACGCAAAAGGTCCGCATAATATTATTGCAGTCAACACCATAACTCAGATGGTTATAAAGTTTGAGGAATTAACTAAAAACTATATCGTTTTTCCGTCTGACCAAAAAATTTATTTTCCGAGTTTAGATGAAGGTGTTTATGCCGATGCTTTAGCTGTTTGCGAAAAACCTTTATATTGGGATGACCAACAACTATTATTAATTAATCCGATTATTGTCGTCGAAGTGCTTTCACGCAGTACGCAAAAATATGATCGCACCGATAAATTTGCCAAATACAAAACGCTTGAAAGTTTGCAAGAGTATGTGCTTATTCGTCAAGACCAATACTACGCCGAAGTTTGGTATCGCGAAAAACCCGGTTTTTGGCAAGAGACGATCGTTACGGATGTAAATGCAAATATACCTTTACAATCTGTCGGCATCAATTTGCCGATGCAACGCATTTATAAAAATGTAGAATTAACTTAAGGAATGATAATAAAAAAACCGCACCGAGAAAAAAATTTTCTCGGTGCGGTTTTTTTATTATCCGATAACCGATAACCAATAACCAATAACTTACCTTTGCGCTTTAAATTTTAGAAATGACAACGGAAAAAGCGTTTAAGATAGAAGGCGGCACACCACTCGAAGGCGAATTAACTTGTTACGGCGCAAAAAATTTTGCAACAAAAGCCATGATTGCAGCATTGCTCGGCAATTCAACGACAACACTCACAAACGTACCGCCGATTGGCGATGTGGAAATTACGGCAGATATGTTGCGTTCGTTGGGAGTCACTGTGCATTGGAATAAGTCGGAAAAAAAAATGACGATAGACCCGACAACTGCTACCGATGCACACGTGAGACAACCACACAGCGGCGCGAACCGGATGCCGATTTTGATGTTGGGCGCGTTGTTGCACCGTTTCGATGAAGTAACTGTACCAATGCTCGGCGGTTGTGTGATTGGTGCACGAGGTGTTGATTTTCACGTAGATGCCATTCGAGATTTCGGTGCTACTTTGGAAGAAGGCGCGGAAGGTTACATCGCAAAAAAAACGAAAAGATTGAAAGGAGCGCATTTTAATTTGAAATATCCTTCGGTAGGTGCAACGGAAACGTGTTTATTTTTGGCAGTTTTGTCGGAAGGTACATCAGTGATAAAAAATGTGGCGATAGAACCGGAAATTATTGAACTTGTGATGATGCTCCGCGCTATGGGAGCGATTATTTTTACGGATTCCGGCAGAGAATTTCGTGTCGAAGGTGTAAAAGAACTTTCCGGTTGTCAAATGAATATTCTCGGAGACAGAATTGAAACGGCATCGTGGGCATCTTTGGCGGCGGCTGTTGATGGTTCTATTACAGTGCATGGTATTCGTCCGGAAACTTTGGGCAATTTTTTATCTTGTTACCGTCAAGCCGGCGGCGGATTTGAATTACTCGATCGCGATTCGATTCGTTTTTTTCGCGCCGGAAAACCGCAAGCAATTCATTTGGAAACAGATGTTTGGCCCGGATTTTCAACCGATTGGCAACAACCTTTTGCCGTTTTTTTAACGCAAGCAGACGGTGTATCCGTAATTCATGAAACAGTTTATGAAAATCGGTTCGGTTACCTCAAAGCCTTGAAAAAACTCGGAGCTGACGTACAATTATCTTCGCATTGTCTCGGTAGTTTACCGTGTCGCTTTCAAGGTAAAGGTCACGAACATTCGGCGATTATTTCAGGTGCAACCGAACTTATCGCAACCGAAACACCTTTAGAAATTCCGGATTTACGTGCCGGCTTAGCGTATATCATAGCAGCATCATTGGCACGCGGTACAACTATTTTAAAAGGTGTCAACATGATAGAGCGCGGTTACGGCGATATTGTGGCGCGTTTGAAAAATATCGGATTGAATATAGAATTGGTTGATGGTTAAGGATTGATAAGACCGATTATATTTTTAAAACATCATTTATTAACCATTAACCATTAACTAAAATTCATGTTCTCAATTTTAATACCCACGTGGAATAATTTAGAAATGCTAAAACTTTGTGTACGTGCTTTGCGGCAACCCTCACATTACGCGCACCAAATCATTTTGCATATTAATGAAGGCAATGACGGTACGCGAGCTTGGGCAGATGCAGAAAAAATTGATTACACAAGTTCGGAAAAAAATGTCGGGATTTGCATAGCAGTAAATCAAGCATTCGGGTTGGCAAAAAATGATTTCATAGTTTATATGAACGACGATATGTACGCACTGCCTGATTGGGATGTAGCATTGGTGCGTGAAATAGAACGCATTGGTCATCCGGTGTTTATGCTGTCGGGAACGATGATAGAACCTTATAGAAAAAACAATGAATGTCAAATTACAGCCGTCTATGGGCACAGTGTAGCAGATTTTCAAGAAGAAAAATTACTTTCAGAATATAAATCGTACAAAAAATCGGATTGGTCCGGTGCGTGTTGGCCTCCAAATCTCGTCAGTAAAAAAACATGGTTATTGATTGGCGGGTTTAGTGTCGAGTTTAGTCCGGGTATGTACAGCGATCCGGATTTTGCGATGAAACTTTGGTCGGTTGGTTGCCGCATTTTTCGCGGTGTTGCGGACAGTCGCGTTTATCATTTTCAAGCACAATCAACAGGTCGCGTGAAAAAAAATAATGGTCGTTTACAATTCATGCAAAAATGGCGAATACCGGCTTCTGCTTTTTTTAAATATTATTTGCGCATAGGTACGCCGGCAGTAGAGAACTTAACTGAACCAATTGATAATTTTGGTTTGAAGTGGGAAAAATTAAAATCACGGTTTCATTCGATTAAATAAGTGGCTCATTTTAGTTTACAAATTTAGTCAAATTTTATTAACAAATGTTTAACGCTTTTTTTTGGTAACAAGCTATTAAATTTTTCGTCTGAATTTCGTTCCTTTGCACTACTTAATAATTTTATTAGGCATAAGGACAATTTTCTGAAATTATTTTTAAATTAAATTAAACAACGTAAGTCAATGAAAAATTTAATAGCTGCTGCTTTAATGTTAGCATTCGCGACTTTTGCAAGCGCACAAGCACCAACTGCTACTGCTCCGGCAAATACTACTACAACAACTACTACAACAACTGCTCCGGCAGCTCCAAAAATGGAGAAAAAACACCGCATGGGTCACAAACCTGTCGCTACTTCTGCTACAACAGGTACAGCTACAACAGGTACAAATGCTCCGGCTCCGGCTCAAGTTAAAATGAAACACGGTGAAGGTAAACATCATAG
>JAYTIA010000533.1:0-3665 GCA_043732145.1 Saprospiraceae bacterium | reverse complement strand
TGCAAGAAGCATCGGTTGAAAAAGGAAAAGATAATCCGAATTTTGCAGTATTTCGATTGAGAAAAGTAGCGCGATTAGAAGAATCTAATAAACGGTTAGACGAATTGTACAACCGTATGTCGCAATTGTATCAACATCTCAATCGAATGTACGATGCTTCTAAAATAGTTTTAGAAGATGTGAAAGATCAAATTTCAATTCAAGAAACAGAACAAAAAGCGATTACTGCCGGACATTCTGCCGTTCAATCTGCCGTTTCAGTTTTGAATACGGAGACGCAAGAAAATAAAATGTACAACCAATCCATAGACGCAGTCAACATCGATGTTGCGAATCGTATCGGTGAGATGGAAGAATTTTTGCGCTTGAGTTCGGGCATGATGAAATCAATTGATATGAAAAACAGTGTGATGGAAGAAGACGGCTTAAAATTATTGGGGGATTGGGAATTAAAAATGAAACAAGCAGATTTATTAGTCTCGGCAATGGATAAAAAAACAATCCCTGCCGGAAGCGAACCGACAAAAAACATCGAACAAAAAAGTGCTTACGATAGTTTTTTTGAGTAGAGGGAAGTTTGTTTCTCATTCGTTATGTTGCGCGTATTTTATAAAGTCCAAAAAATTCCTTGCTGCGTTTTAATCAAAAGATTTTACCTTTACGCCAAAATAATTGAAAATTGAAAGTTGAAAATTTCTACTAACAACTTTCAATTTTCAATTTTCAATTCAATTCATGGCGCACAAAGAAACAACTGTCAATTACGATACAGCTAAAAATTTAGGTTTACTTCCCTCCGAATTTGATTTAATTTGCGGACATCTCGGCAGAACACCGAATTTTACGGAACTCAGCATTTTTTCAGTGATGTGGTCGGAGCATTGCAGTTATAAAAATTCAATTACTTATTTGAAAAAATTGCCGCGTTCCGGCGGACGTTTGCTCGTTGATGCCGGTGAAGAAAATGCCGGGCTTGTTGATATCGGCGATGGTTTGGGTTGCGTTTTTAAAATAGAAAGTCATAATCACCCGTCGGCGATTGAACCTTTTCAAGGTGCGGCAACGGGTGTGGGCGGAATCCACCGCGATATTTTTACGATGGGTGCGCGACCGATTGCAGCGATGAACTCCTTGCGTTTCGGCGATCCGACTTTGCCACATACAAAACGTTTGATAAAAGGTGTGACGGAAGGTATCGGGCATTACGGCAATTGTTTCGGCGTGCCGACTGTCGGCGGTGAAGTTTATTTCAATGAATGTTACAATCAAAATATCCTCGTCAATGCGTTTTCTGCCGGCATTGTAAAAGTCGGTGAAACAGTTTCGGCAACAGCCGAAGGTGTCGGCAATCCGGTTTTTATTGTCGGTTCGGCAACGGGAAAAGACGGTATTCACGGCGCAACATTTGCTTCCGCCGATTTAGATGAAAACTCTGCGGAAGATTTGCCGTCGGTGCAAGTCGGCGATCCATTTCAAGAAAAATTATTATTGGAAGCGACGCTCGAAGCGATTCAAACGGGTGCGATTGTCGGTATGCAAGATATGGGTGCGGCAGGTATTTGTTGTTCAACGTCGGAAATGTCGGCAAAAGGAAATGTCGGTATGCGCATTGATTTAACCAAAGCACCGCAACGTCAAGCCGGCATGAAAGGTTGGGAAATTTTATTATCCGAAAGTCAGGAGCGCATGTTGATTGTCGCACACAAAGGACAAGAACAAAAAATCTTAGCCGTTTTTGATAAATGGGATTTGCCTTGTGCACAAATCGGCGAAGTGACAGACACAAAAATGTTGGAATTTTTTCACCACGGCGAACGCATCGCACACGTACCGGCTGAACCGCTCGTACTCGGAGGCGGCGCACCGGTTTATCAACGCGAATACACGGAACCGAAATATTTTGAAAAAATAAAACGCTTCACCACCAAACGCCACGATAATTATCGCCAACCAAAAAGTTATTTGGCAGCAACACAACGTTTATGGAAATCACCGAACATTGCTTCCAAAAAATGGATTTACGAACAATATGATTCGACGGTACGCACAGGCACAATGCAATCACACGAATTTAGCGATGCTGCCATCGTGCGCGTAAAGGGAACGAAAAAAGCATTGGCGATGACGACGGATTGTAATTCCGCTTTCGTTCACGCCGATCCGTATAAAGGTGCGATGATAGCCGTGTGCGAAGCGGCACGCAATATCGTTTGCGCAGGCGGAGAACCTGTGGCAATTACGAACTGTTTAAATTTCGGTAATCCATATAATCCGGAAGTGTATTATCAATTCGTTCACGCACTGCAAGGTATGGGCGATGCTTGCAGAAGATTGAATACTCCCGTAACAGGTGGCAATGTATCGTTTTATAATCAAACCGTTTTAGACGGCGTGACAGAACCGGTTTTTCCGACACCAACTATAGGTATGCTCGGTATTCTGGACGATGCCGACAACCGTATGACTTTAGATTTTAAAAACGGCGGCGATTTAATTTATCACATCGGTAAAGAAGTAGATGAACTTTATTGTTCGGAATACTTGCGTCATGTGCGGCGCGTCAAATACTCTCGCGCACCTTATTTTGAATTGGAAGAAGAAGTAGCGTTGCAAGAAGTTATTAAAAAACTCATCACTCAAAAATTAATTGTCTCTTGTCACGACATCAGCGACGGCGGTTTGATTTGTAATTTATTAGAGTCTGCAATGCCGCATAAAAAAGGTTTTTCTATCGAATCAAATGATTTAATCAGTAAAGATGCTTTTCTTTTCGGCGAAGCACAAAGCCGTGTTGTCGTTTCGGTAAGTAAAGGTAATAAAGTCGCCTTTGAAACTTTTATTGAAAACACACCGGTAGATTGCGTTTGCATCGGTCAAGTTACAGACGGAAGTGTTTTAGTAGATGAAGAAGATTGGGGCGTTATTGCGAGTTGGGATAAAGTTTATAATACAGAGTTGGAGAAATTGATGCGGGGGCAATAGATACCGGACACCCAACAAAAGAAAAATAAAATGAATTCAATAAATAATTATGGGTTGAATATGGGTAAAAAAAAATCACAGGCAATTATAAAAAATATAAAAAGGCAAAAGAACTTTACACAAATTTATGCGAAACAATCTAAAAATCGTTTGAAATAACGTATGACCATAACAGAATCACCCTCCAATCACGACAATCTCGAAAATAAATCCGTTGCTGAACTCTTGCGCGAGATGAACAACGAAGATAAATCCGTTCCGCTTGCCGTTGAACGAGCTTTGCAGCAGATAGAAAAATTTGTTTCGGCGGCACACGAGCGGATGGAACGTGGCGGCAGATTATTCTATATCGGTGCCGGCACGAGCGGAAGATTAGGTATTTTGGATGCGAGTGAAATTCCGCCGACTTACGGTGCGCCGCACGATTGGGTCATCGGATTGATTGCCGGCGGCGATAAAGCGATACGTCATGCCGCTGAATTTGCGGAAGATGATGCCGAACAAGCGTGGAAAGATATGAAAAAATTTAAACCCATCGAAAAAGATATTTTACTCGGCATTGCCGCATCCGGTCAAACACCATATGTTATTGGCGGATTAAAAGCAGCGAACGAAAACGGTTTATTGACGGGTTGTATCGTTTGTAATCCGGAAAGCGAAGTGGCACAAGCAGCACAATTGCC
>JAYTIA010000532.1:0-3675 GCA_043732145.1 Saprospiraceae bacterium | reverse complement strand
CTTATGCTGACACTTCAAGACAGAACCATTTTAGAATATATTTTTGAGTTTTCGCATCAATTCAGAACTTGGGAGGGAAAATAGTTATTATTATATGTTCTATAAAACAGTTTGCCTTATATTTATTTCTTTTTTTGCGATGTACTGCAAAAATAACGAAGTCATATTTACCAAAGATGACCGGACCTTTATTGATACGACGACGGCAAGTCAGACGATAAAAATGAGCAAAGATTTAGACAAATGGTGCGTTGACAGTACACCTATTATTCGCCAAAAATTTATTGATTCACTTTTAATAGTTCGACAAACCGAAATAAATAAACGATTGAGCGGAAGTAACAATTAAGCATTAAAAATTAAAAATTATTTTTAAAAGGGCTGAAAGCGCGAAATTTATCAGTGAGGTGTAGAGTCGCACTAAATACGAAATACGAATGCTAAATAGAATAATTTTTGTCGGTATTTTACTTTTACTTTTTTCAACCGGTTGCAACAATACCGATTTGAAACAAGAACAAATGCGTGCCGAAATAAAATTCAACATAGAAAATTTTCGGATAAAACGCCACACCGAATGTATTCAAGCGGCTTATGATTCTGCTAATAAAATCGTTGACAGTCTTATTTTCAAACAAAATTTGACACGCGATAGTAGTTCAATACTCATAAAACCTATCAAACCGGCGAAAGTAACAGTGAAAGCAACAATAGATACGGCGGAAGTAAAGCCAATAATTAAGAAATAAATTAGGAACTTAACGCATTAAAGCAAAAATTTAAAAATAATACATGAACGGTAATCTCTTACGCATTCCAAATTCGGAATTGAAAATAATTTTGAAAAACAGTAAATTACTTGAAGATATAACCAAGAGTAATATTCTCGAAGATAAAATTCTCATTAATATCGGTCAATCGTGGGAAGCAATTTATTACATTTTAACCGGACGCATTTTAGCGGAGTGGGATGACGAACCGCAACCCTTGTCGTGGATTATGTTTAATCTCGAACAATTCGTGGATGAAGAACAAGATTTTGGTTACGGTCCGGCAAATTATTCGACAAGCGAGCAAGTAAAACAAATTTCAAAAAAATTAAAACCCATCACCGGTCCGGATATAAAAAAAGCCTACAGGAGTAACGAAATGTTAGAACTTCAAATTTATCCCGCCGGATTTTGGGACGACAAAGAAGAGACGAAAACCTTATTAATTGAAAATTTTGAAAAATTAAAACAATTATACGCTGACGCAGCAGAAAAAAATGAAGCAGTGATTGCTTATTTGAATTGACAATTGACACCGGACACCGGACATCCGACTAATAAAAAGTATAATCAATTTAATGAAATTTTATAAAAAATTGAAAAAAATACCTAAAATACTACTTACTTTGCAAAAATTTCTTTTTTAATGATGAAAGACGATTGAATAGTCGCCGTATAGGTTGAAACTAAATACGTGATTAAGCGTAAATCGTGTTTGATATTCTAAATAAAATGATAATCAAATACTTGAGCGACGTATCATTCATCATTTATCATTCATCATTACATTTAACGATATGGAATTAAAACCTTTTTTATCTGAAAAAAAACGCCCGATTTTAATTGCGGGACCTTGTTCCGCCGAGACGGAAGGACAAGTGATGAGTATTGCACGCGATTTAGCAAAGCAAAATATTGATTTATTTCGATCAGGAATATGGAAACCGCGCACACGTCCGGGTGCTTTTGAAGGCGTAGGTTCGGAAGGTTTAAAATGGTTAAAGCGCGTAAAAGAAGAAACCGGCTTGCGCACCACCGTTGAAGTAGCGAACGCACACCACGTTTATGAAGCATTGAAATTTGGCGTTGACGTTTTATGGATCGGTGCACGCACAACCGTTAATCCGTTCAGCGTTCAAGAAATTGCCGATGCTTTGCGCGGTTGCGATATTCCGGTGATGGTTAAAAATCCGATTAATCCGGATTTGGAGTTGTGGTTGGGTGCTTTCGAACGTTTACATAAAGCCGGTATCACAAGATTAGCTGCGATTCATCGCGGATTTTCGAGCGCGGCTAAAACGCAATATCGCAACGTACCACATTGGGAAATTGCGATTGAATTGATGCGTCGTTTGCCGAATATGCCTATCATCGGAGATAATTCGCACATTTGCGGCAACAGACACATGTTGGCGGAAGTAGCGCAACAAATGATGGATTTGAATTTCGACGGCTTAATCACCGAAGTACACTGTAATCCGGATGAAGCGTGGAGCGATGCGAAACAACAAATTGTACCGGAAGTTTATGAAAAACTTATTGCCGGTTTATCTATCCGCGAGAAATCGGATGCCGGATTCTTAGATACGATTGAAGCTTTGCGTGTACGCATTGATGAAGTAGATAATGAACTTTTGACTTTACTCGGTAAGCGTATGCAGTTTGCAGATAATGTCGGCGAATATAAAAAACGCAACAACATCAGTATTTTGCAAACAGCGCGTTGGAACGAAATTTTAAATTCAGCAATTCAAAAAGGGCGTTCGCGTCATTTGAGTGATGAATTTATTATTCAACTGATGTCTGCGATTCACCAAGAGTCTATTCGTCACCAAAGTATCGTGATGAATACATCGGAAGCGGTTGTTGTTCCGGAAACAGCGAAAGTGGTGTAGAACTGGTTGAGGTTAAATAAAAAAAATCTTCTTGAAAGAAAATTCGAGAAGATTTTTTTTATTTACGTGCCTTTGTCTTCAAGCATAATTATTTCTTCGTTTACCGGTGGCTTAATTATTATCTGTTTTCGTTTTTTCACCAATGGTTCAAACAAAAGCGAGAGCGATTGTCGGTGCGCAAAGTATTTATAAACCCAATTTATAAGTACTATTAGTTTGTTCTTGAAACTGATGAGTAAGAATAAGTGTAAAGTCATCCAAATTAACCAAGCGAAAAAACCTTGAAAACTTAGTGCAGGTTTAGCTAAATCAACAACCGCTTTGTTTCTGCCAATAGTTGCCATGCTGCCTTTATTAACGTATTGAAAAGGTATTAACTCTTTTTTTAGCGCTAATCTTTTAAAATTATTTGCTATATTTTTTGCTTGATCTATGGCGACACTTGCTAATTGCGGAAATCCTTTAGGGTGCAAATCGGTTTCAATAAAAGCAATATCACCAACAGCAAATACATTTTCGAGAGAAATGACGCGATTGTAAATATCTGTTTTTATTTGATTGGATTTTGAAACAAGTTGCGACTCAATACCTTCCGGCGCATTTCCTTTTACGCCGGCTGCCCAAATAACAAAATTTGTCGGAATTTCAGAATTATCTTGCAATACAATACGCTTACCGTCATAATCTTTTACGATTGAATTTATTTTTACGGTTACGCCCATTTCTTCTAAATATTCTTTTGATTTTTTAGAAGATATTTCACTCATACTGCCTAATAATTTATTACTTCCTTCCAATAAATAAACTGACATTTTTGTAAAATCTAACTCCGGATATTCAGCCGGCAGAGAATCTCGTTTCATTTCCGCCAAGGCACCACTTAATTCTACACCCGTCGGACCACCACCCACTATGACAACCGATAAAAGTTTCTCGCTGTTTATTAATTGAGAAGCAACAGCATCTTCAAAATGTTGAAGCAATGTATTGCGAATTTGTAATGCCTCCAA
>JAYTIA010000531.1:0-9549 GCA_043732145.1 Saprospiraceae bacterium | reverse complement strand
TTGGTTCTTTGACAATTCTAATGGAGGCTATTCGAGATAGCCATAGTTTTTAGCCTGAGATGCTTAAAGTTGGGCAATCCGTAAGATATTCTTTTGACAACTCTTATCAGATTGTTCAACCCCTCTGTGGCTGCATTCGAGACTTTATCTTTGACATAATTGGCGATATTATTCTTGTGTCTTTCAACCATTTTAGTGAACTCCTCGAAGACATTAAGTACATCCGTTTTCGTACTTTGTATCCACTCGGTTATTTTTTCTAAAGCTGCATTCACGTCATCATTATTTTCTAAAATTTGATGGAATTTATCGCGCCGGAAATACATATCTTTAAGTTGGGGGTCAAGTTCAAATGCCGCGTTTAAATCATCAAATTCTTGCTCATTCAAGAGATGATACTGTTTAAAAAGTATCCACTTAAGTTTCTTGTAAATGATTTGATTTTTATCTTTTTTGCGCAGTTCCTTCCGATGCCTGTTTAAAGGTTCATTTAATAATTTGGTGACATGAAAGCGGTCTAAACTGATACGAGCATGAGGAAAACATAGTTCTGCCGCACTGATATAGGCGGCATACAAATCGCAACTCACATCCGTTATTTGTGCGCGTATCTTTTCGCTAAGTCCTTGAAAATAAGTAACTAAGGTTTCTTTTTTTCGATCCTCAAGCATATCCAGAACCAACCCCGAATCCAAATCGGTGATGACGCAAATATAGTTGCGGTGACCTTTGCGATGACTTTGTTCATCTATCCCGATGCGACGCACTTTTTGCCACTGCGCATCATGAAGAGATTTTATTTGTAAATCGGCGGCATGTAAAACCAAACGTTCAACCGTTTTACTGTGCATATTAACGACCGCACCGACTTCCGTATAACTCTGTTTGAGGCAAAGTTCGAAAATGTATTTACTTTGTCTGTGCGTGTAACTTTTATGCGAATCGGCAAAATTCAAAGTCTCGGTATGATACTTATTGCACGAGCGACAGTAAAATTGATGCACATCTACAAGCAAAAAAACCTCGCGATTACTGATATTTAAGTCCCTGAGTTTACGCGTTTTTGTATCATTAATAATCGTGCAAATTTGTCCGCAAGAAGGACAAACATCATCCGCTTGAGATAAAGTACAACTGAAACTAATAACACGTTTTCCGATAGTGGAACCGTTTATTTTAACTTCAGGTAAGTTCAATAGTTGCTCGTAAATTGCGTTAATATTCATGCGACAAATGTACTGAATTTTATTGCCTCCATTAGAATTGTCAGAGAACCATTTTTTTTACAATTTTTTTTACAATTTTTTTTGTTGATAAAAAAAATATTTTTTTTTCATCAACAAAATATTTTCCGGTGCATTTGTATTTTTTAATTCATTTTTAATTTCTTGTGACCGTGAAAAATGTTTTAATCGAAATCTTTTTCAACAGTTAATTGTACACCAAAAGTTTTTAAGTCAAATATCATTTGTGCCACGTTCTCAATAAAACCGGGTAAAGATTTAAGCTGAGGATTAAAAATAGAAGCGTTATCAAGTACAGCTTGAACAAAGCAGTTCAAACTTTTTAAATCGGAAATATCTGTTGACTTCCAAGCTGCATCAAAAAAATTGGCATATTCATCTTGAATAAGATAAAATTCACTGCCGGAAGTCTGTCCGAAAAATTGATTATTTTCTTGTTTAATAGGTTTAGTAAAAAGTAAATAAGCTGCAAAACCTAAAACCATTTTTTGCGGCAGTGCGCCGAATTTTTCAAAATATTTTACAATCGTCAGGCTGTTGCGTGTATTCATTTTAGATGAGCACTGAAGCATTATGCTGATTAATTTATGAATAATAAACGGATTTCTAAAACGATCAAGTACTTTATCGGCAAAATCTAAAGCATCAAAGTTGAGCGTTGGAGCAATTTCTTTTTTAATCACTTCTTCGACAAACTTTTTCATTGTGGCGTCGTTCATCATTTCTCCGACCGTTCGTAGTCCGGATAAGTAGGCTAAAGGCACTGAAATAGTGTGTCCGCCGTTTAAAATGCGCAATTTTTGTTCTCGGAAATTTTCGATATTTTCTGAAATGAGAACGCGCTCATCGGCTTCGGCAAAACTCAATTTTTCGCGCACAAAATCATCGCCCTCAATTGCCCATAATAAAAAACTTTCGGAACTAATTATCATATTATCTGCATAACCATAATTTTTTTCTAAAACTTTTTGCTCGCTCATGCTCGGCGCACCGGTTACAATTCTATCAACGAGTGAATTACAAAAACGGCATTCTTTATGTAGCCAGTTGATAAATTTTTCTGGTAAATTATTTCTTTCAGCGTGTTGCACCACAAAACTTTTGAGCAAATCGCCATTACCCACCAACAATTCTGTGGGAATAATAATCAATCCTTCTCCATTTCCTTTAACAAAGTTGAAACGTTCAAATAAAAAACGTGTTAATTTCAACGGAAAAGAGTGGGGTGGTACGGCATTAAAATCATCATCGGCGACGTATTTCAATCCGGCTTCGGTTGTATTTGAAATAATGATGTCAATTTCTAAATTTTCGGCTAATGCTAAAACAGTTTCCCAATTTTCATTCGCACTCACCACACGCGTAATAGATGTATTGATAGTGGTGTGTTTATAAATTTCTCCGTTTTCGATACCTTGTTCATTGTGCGTAAAAACGCCGTCTTGTTTATCGAAATCGGAAGCATCGGAATTTGTTGTTTTCACGACTACAACGCGCCCGTTAAATTTTCCGGTTTTATTGGCTTTGTCAATCACATAATCAACAAGACCGCGCAATAATACGCCCGTACCAAATTGCAAAACGCGCTCCCGTAATTCGAATTGATGTGCGTCAATTAAATTTTCCTTTATTGTAAATACTTTATTGAGAAGTTCCATTTTTTTATTTTAAATCTGCGATTGAAACTAAATCCATATCCGAATACGTATAATTTTCACCCGCCATGCCCCAAATAAATCCATAATTGGTTGTGCCGCAACCGGAATGAATAGACCAAGGCGGCGAAATCACGGCTTGATGATTGGCAACAATTAAATGTCGCGTTTCTTGCCGTTGACCCATTAAATGTAAAACACGGTGTGAAGCATCCACATCGAAATAAAAATAGGCTTCCATGCGTCTATCGTGCGTATGTGCAGGCATCGTATTCCAAACGCTGCCTTTTTCTAAAACCGTTAAACCCATTACGAGTTGACAACTTTTTAAACCGTCGGCGTGGATATATTTGTAAATGGTTCTGTGATTCGCTGTTTCGAGGCTTCCCATTACTGTCGGCGAAGCCTGCTCTTTGTGCATTAATTCATTCGGATGTTGTTGGTGTGCTTGCGCCGATAACATATAATAATGCGCCGGATTAGTTTTATCGTCGCTGCTGAAAACAACTTTTTTTGCACCTTTTCCGATGTATAAGCAACTTAATTTTTGTAAATTAAAAACAACGCCATCCACTTCCACTTTTCCCGGTCGGCCGACATTTATTATACCGGCTTCGCGCCGTTCCAAAAAATAATCTGATTTTAAAGCATCATAAGTAGGCAATTCAATGGTATTGGAAACCGGAACGACTCCGCCAAAAATAACGCGGTCGTAATGCGAATACACGAAATTTGCGGCATTCGCTACCATCAAATTTTCAATTAAAAAATTGGCGCGCAATTGTTCAGTCGTCATGCCGCGCACTTCATTTGGACTTGATTCGTAACGTATTTCCATAGTTTATTGGTTTTATAATTGATGGTTGAAAATCGAATCATTATTATCTCCCCATCCAACCGCCGTCAACAGTTAAAATGGTGCCGTGAATATAATTTGATGCATCCGATGCTAAAAAAATAGTTGCACCTTTTAAATCGTCAGCACTGCCCCAGCGATTTGCAGGAATGCGCAACAAAATTGATTTGGAACGTTTTATATCGTTTCTTAACGCTTCCGTATTATCGGTTGAAATATAACCCGGCGCTATCGCATTCACATTGATGCCAAGCGATGCCCACTCATTTGAAAGTGCTTTCGTTAAACTGCCAATCGCTCCTTTCGATGCCGCATAACTTGGTACATTGATGCCGCCTTGAAAAGTGAGCAACGATGCCGTAAAAATTATTTTACCGCTGCCGCGCCGGATCATTTCTTTTGCAAATTCGCGACTTAAAATAAAAGGCGCGTTTAAATTTATTTCAAGCACTTCGTCCCAATACGCATCCGGATGTTCAACGGCGGGTTTTCGTAAAATTGTTCCGGCATTATTTATTAGAATATCAATCGGCGCACATTCGGTTTTTACTTTTGAAATAAAATCATACAATTGTTCGCGGTTTGAAAAATCGCATTGATACGCTTTGAATGTACGTCCTGTTTTTAAAACTGCTTTTTCAATCGCGCTGTTCTCTAATTCCAAACTTGCCGATACGCCGATAATATCTGCACCCGCTTCTGCTAATGCTTCTGCCATTGCTTTGCCGATGCCGCGTTTGCAACCGGTCACAAGTGCCGTTTTACCTTTGAGAGAAAATAGTTTCATGATTTGGATTTTGGATTTTGGATTTTACTTAGACATTGAAATCTAAATTCCAAAATCCAAAATCCAAAATCATAACTTCACTGCTTGACGCGCTAACATTTGCCAATTGTCTTTTTCTTTTTTAAAAACTATAAGAATAGCAATTTTAACGGTAGAAAGTTCTTTACCGGCATCGTGCGTTTCCGCAACCAATTTATGACGCACAATTGCCGTGTTGCCGACAACCTGAATCGTTTGGTCTGACAAAGTTATTTTCAGAAAATTAGATTGCTTACTGACGAGTTTGTGCAAAAATTCCTGTTTGCCTTCAACGTGTCCGCCGGAGTGACCATAACTTAGAGAATCGTGCGCAATTTTTGAAAGTGCCACGGAATCACCGCTTATCATCGCTAAACGTAAATTTTCAACAACTTCAGCTACTTCTGTTTCTGCTGCTGTTTGACCAATACTCGTGGTGGTTATTACTGACATAAATAAAAGAATAAAGAAATAAATATTTTTGACCATAATTTTAAGATTTTGGATTTACGATTTTCAATTTTGGATTTACGATTTTCAATTTTGGATTTACAGTTAATTTAAAATTAAAAAGATTTTCAAAAAAGATTTTCGAAAACCAAAAATCAAAAATCAAAAATCGAAAATCGAAAATCGTAATTAATTATTAACCTTCGCCCATTTCGGATATTTTTTATAAAGCAAATCTGTTGGCCATGTACCGTACCAAGCGTAATGAATGCGCCGTTCATTTTCAATTTCTGCTAAAGTATTTTTTTTAATACCGTCGCGTCCACTGAAAAAAGGTTGGCGTGTATCTAAATCATAAAACCGCGCCCATATAGGAGGTGCTATTGCATCGGCAACCACTACAACATCTTCACCTAATTTTTGAGAAGCATCTTTAATGCGCGTAGTTTTGTAACCGGTAATTTTAATAGATTCCAAAAAAGCTACGGCATTAACAATCGCATTTTTTATAGCCGATGTAGGTTTTTCAATATCTATCAAGAACTCGATAATTTTCACACTTTCCTCACCACTGAACGAAGGCAATTCGTAAGAACGCGCTTTTGTTGGTTGCAAAGTTCTGTAATCGTGTTGAGCGCACCAAATAGTCGGTTTACCTTTTTGAACGATTTGTGTTTTTAAAATACAATCAATACCCATTTCGACCGCTTTAGCTGCTTTTGTTCTAAATGTCGCGCCGACTTTTCCAAAAGGTTTTTTATTTTCGGCAACATCTTTTAAAACTTGAAGAGCTAAAGTCATAGCATCATCGTTAAAAGTGATGTGCTTTCTGTAACCGGATGAGTCTGGGTAAAATTGCGGAAATCCGCCATTCGGATATTGCATTTCCAATAAATAAGCAATGCCGCGCTCGGCTGCTACGCGATATTTTTCATTACCGGTGTTATCAAAAGTGTTTGCTAAATAAATTATTTCGCGGGTTGTGGCTTTATTGTCTATCGTCGCATCATTTCTGCCGACATCATCACCGATTGAAGCACGCATGGTAGCATCCCAAATTTTATCGTAAGGTGGCGGTTGTGTTTTGCCGTCCAAAGTTTTTGCCCAACCGCCGATGCTGCGTTGCGCAGTTATCATATTATCTGCGCGATTATCCTTTTTTTCTTTTAAAATATCTGCTTTAAGTGTTTTGTCTTTATCAAAATTTTCCCAACGTTCCGACAAAGTATTTTTTGCTGTCAAATTTTCAGCCGTTGCTTTATCTATATTATTGGCGAACCAAGAAAAATCGCCGCCATCGCGATGACAATTATAATAATTGGCGCGTGTTCCCCACATCAAAGCAGTATCTTTTCTGACTTGATAAATGGGTTTGTCTGCCAAGTTTTTCGAAAATTTGCAATCAATCAGAAAAAATTGTGCGTCGCGGTGATGTCTGCCTAATATAAAACCCGGGTCGCCGTCGAAAGTACAATTTTTTAAAACTGTTTTAGCGCGTTCATTGCCTGTGCCGTCGTGCCAAATTGCAGCATCGCTTGGGTGTGCAAAAAAAGTACAGTTTTCGGCATAAGCAAATCCGCGCGGACAATAAAAATCAACACTCCCTTCCATGAAACAATTTGAAAAATAATAAGAACCGTTATCAGTATCCCAAGGACTCACCGTATCACCGCCGAAAGCATGAAAATTACAATTGTTGACGCGCAAACGTTGACAAGGCGGCATAGCGCGCAGTGCAAATTGATGAGAATTTTTATGCACAACAGTCGGTTTTCCGTTAACGGAAATTGTCCTATCGCCTTTTACATTGAAACCGTAATCGTTAACGACAATCAGGTTCTCGAGCGTGATATCGTTGGCTTTTATATTTATCACCGATGCACCCCAATCGTCGGTGTGTTTAATGCTGAAAGTATCTGTCGGATTATCACGCCTAAAAAAATCGCGCGATTGATTGTAAATTATTTTAACGCCCGTTGCCGCGTTCCAATTCAAATCGTTTTTAGGTTTAGTTTCGCCGCGTAAAGTCAAACCGTTTTTTTTGATGAATACTTTCTCTCTATAAGTTCCGGTTTTTATAAAAATGACGGTTGAATAAACTGCCGTTGAGTCCTTCACGCTTTCAATAGCTGCTTGTATTGTTTTAAAATTACCGGAACCGTCGGCGGCAACAATAATTTTAATTTGGGTGTTAGTAGGTATTGGGTTTTGAGTACTAATGGTTTGAAACCAAAAACCAAGTCCTAATACCAAAAACCTATTTAGAAGAATGTGCATAGTTAATGTTTAAATTTATTTATAACTTACCAAGAAATTAAATTACTCGAGAGATGCGTAGCAGCGCGATATTAAACGAACTATACTTCGGTGCTACGCACAGAAAAATATTATTTTGATTTTCTACAAATATTTCACAATTTTATTGGTTGCAGAACATCGGTTATTTATTTTGTTCCGGTTGAGAGTGTTTTTCTTTCTCTTCTTTTTATATCCAAGTAAGCGAAAATTACCGCCATAATTATTAGGGAATAACGAAAATGAAAATCGTAAATCGTTTGTAGAAATGGTTTTCCATTAAAAATTTTGAACCCTTCGTCGAACAGCCAAAAAATAAAAGTAAAAGTCAAAAATTGAAAGAATGCTCGGATGTAAAACGCTTTTTTTGTAAAAATTTCCATGTAGTAAATTATTTTTGATTTTTAAAGAAATTTTTTTGAATCAAAGATAAATCACGAAAAGCCGAAATGTTATTTTTTATTGCCTAAAGTTTATTTAACTCGATAAATTCTTTTTCAACTCAAACAATGGTTAAAAAATAGGAAGTATTTACAAAATTCTATGGTTAACGATTTAAAAACTAAACTATAATAAAAATTCTCCGGTTTCATTTCTCTAAAGCCAATTGAGTTGTAATTCCGGTGCGACGAGCCAATGCTCCCAGACACGCAAAATATTAAATGCCGTGCGTTCTAAATGAGTGCGTGTTTGAATTAGTGCTTGTTCTAACGATATAGGTTCTTGTTGAATCGGGAAAGCTGCCAATAGTCCGATTTTATTAATCAGTGCCGGCGACGCTTCCACTGCTCCACATAAAGCAATCACCGGAATATTTTTTTTTGCTGCTTTTTTACAAATACACTCAATCAATTTGCCGTTTGAAGTTTGAGCATCTAATTTTCCTTCGCCGGTAATGATGAGGTCTATATCTTGTAGTTGTTCATCGAAATTTGTGAGTGACATTATTACATCTGCACCGCGTCGTAGTTTGGCATCGAGAAAAATTTTTGCCCCGTAACCCAATCCGCCCGCAGCACCTGCGCCTTCAAAATCATAAGTCACATCACGCAATTGATTTACACGCGCAAAATTGCGTAAACCTTCGTCCAAACTGCGCATCATATCTTCAGTCGCACCTTTTTGTTTCGCGTAAGTGTATGCAGCACCGTTTTCACCGAAGAGCGGATTCGTTACATCGCACAACACTTCAACCGTCACACCTCGATTTATTTTTTTGAAAAAAATATCGAATATTACGTTGTCAATCACTGAAATTTTATCAACTGCGATAAGGCTTTCTCCTATCGGCCGCAAACGTTGGTTGTTTCTATCTAAAAAAGAAAAACCGAGAGCGGCTGCCATTCCCATTCCCGCATCATTCGTAGATGAACTGCCGAGCGTTAGAATAATTTTTTCAGTTTTTTCTCTGCTGATGGCATGTAGAATCATTTCACCGACACCGAACGTACTCGTTTTCATCGGGTTGCGTTCTTGAGGCCAGAGTTTTTGTAAACCTGCCGCTTGTGCCATCTCTATGAACGCCACTTTATTATCGGCGCTGACACCATAAAATGCTTTTGTCGGACGAAATAACGGGTCGTTCACAATGAGTTCTTCGCGTTGCAAACCTATGTGGTGGTGCAAAACATCAAATGTGCCTTCTCCACCGTCCGCTAACGGAAAAATGACAGTTTCTACATCTTGTGATGCTTTTTTTAAGCCTTGTTCAATACTTCTGCACACATCGAGCGCAGGTAGTGCATCTTTAAAACTATCGCAAGCAATTAAAATTTTCACGGGAATTAGGATGAATTTACAGAATGATAAGAATTAAAAAGCATTTACCTTTTAAATCCTTTTCACCTAACTTATTACTCTACCAAACGCAAATACTATGATCTTGTTACAAACAACAGAAATTCCGATTTTAAAAACGATAGAAAAACTTTTATCAAGTACTTCTGTTATATTTTTTTGCAGGGATTTCTTATAAAAACATATTTCCCTCAGATTTACGCTGATTCTAAAACGCAAATGCTCACAGATGCTAAGTTTTAGAAAATCGGCGTAAATCTGCAAAAAAAATCAGCGCAAATCTGCGGGAAATGCTTTTAAAATCTATTGTTCACTTTTTTGTCTTAAAAACTATCTTCCGTATTGAGCGTTGCAAAGTTATGAAAAATTAAAACTTTTTTCGGATGGTTTTCAAAATATTTGAAACCTTCTTTATAGCTTTTTTTTTGTAAATTTGCGGTCGTTTAC
>JAYTIA010000530.1:0-9560 GCA_043732145.1 Saprospiraceae bacterium | reverse complement strand
ATTTGACGCGGTAGCAGATGTTCCATAAAATGGGTATTGGGTATTGGGTATTGGGTATTGGGCGTAAATAATTATTACCCAATACCTAATCCCTATTTCTTCCTCATATAAATCTCCTCATCTTTATACTTCGATGGGCATTTCATCAAAATATCGGAGGCGACGAAAACATTATTTTTTACTTCACCGGTGACTACTACTTGCTCCGACAATTCAAAATCTTGTGGTTTCGCTTTCATCAGTTGCACAGGCAATTCTTTTCCGTTCACATCCTGTAAATAAAAACTGAACATATTGGCATTCTCGACCGGGTTATACACCATCGGTTTATTTTTACACAATTTGCCCGCAACTTTTACTTTTTCACCGGTTTGCTGCGCTTGAGAAAAATTACCGTAAGTGGCAACATCTTTGGCTTGCAGCGTGAGTGCTGCAATACCGCACACCATTAAAAGTAAAGCAACAATATGAAGTGGTTTCATTGAATTGAAAATTTAAAATTTGACAACGGACAATAGATAATAGACAATAGACAATAGACAACGTGTTAATTGTTAAAAGTTAAAAATTTACAACTAACAACTAACAACTAACAACTAACAATTGATTCCGCTTTTCACCTGCAAAATTAGTACAGAACATCGAATAATAATAAAAAACATTTCGGTTTGGAATTAGTTTAAATTAATTGAATCGTTATCCATTAATTTATAACCATCAACCATAAATCCGGCTTTAACTTTTCATTATCAAAATGAAAAGCATTTTTATAAATTTTAATTTGTCAAAACAAAAATATGTCATAACTTTGTAACGCAGTGAAAATACCTAATCCAAACTTTAAGCATGAAGAAACTCCGAATACTTCAAGTATCTTTCGATTCTAACTTACATCCTTATCAATTACCCGCGTTTCGCGGTGCTGTGGCGCGAAAAGTGGGTATCGAACACGAATGGTTTCACAACCACGACAACGAAAACGGCGGCACGCACAACCGCTATCCGCTCATTCAATATAAATTGGATACTTACAAAGGGCAAATGCGTCCGATGCTTTTGTGTCTCGAACAAGGTATTGAAGAAGCGCACCACCTCTTCAGTCAACCGGATTGGTTGCTCAATCTCAACGGCGAATCGATGAATTTAAAAATCGCCAATCTCCACGTCAATCAATACACGCTCAACACTTGGGAGCGACCGTTTCGCTACCGCATACACAAATGGCAAGCGATGAACACCGAGAACTATCAAAAATTCAGAGAACTCGTCGGTATCGTTGACCGCACAATTTTTTTGGAAACCCTTTTACGTAACCAAATAAATTCCTTCGCTAAAGGTGTTGATTGGGATTTGAACGCCGATTTTTCCGTTAAACTTTTGAGCTTGCCAACCGAAGAATGGTTGCAATATAAACACCGCCAAAAGACTTTGGTGTTTACTGTTGATTTTGAATCCACAGTTTCGCTGCCGGAGTTTGTCGGGTTGGGGCGTGGTGCTTCGAGGGGGTTGGGTGTGGTTAGAAGGGTGAGAGAGAGGATTATTTCACATTAATTTAGCAATCAATTATGCAGCAAAATAAATTGTTTCTACAAAGTTTACTTCAAGATAGCTTTCTCAATGAATCATTTATTGAGAAAATACAAATGCATTTTGATATTCATCCGACTGATCACAAAGAGCATTTGAATAAGGTGGAGGCTTTAGTTTTTTTTCAAAATAAGAGAAATGCTAATAATGGTGTTGCCTCTGCTTTAGAGTGTATTGCTACAAAACAGATGGGTGATTACATTTATTATCCGCATCACGTTTTAATTACATCACGCGCAGTATTCCCTAAGAAGGAAATTGTTCAGGATGCGTCTTTATTTGATCGTTATCAAGAAGTAGTTGAAAGTTTGTTTATAGAGGGAATATCTATTGATAATTTTTCGGAGAAACTGTTTTATTTACAAAAATTTTATTTATCTTCAATTGCGGCTTATGGTACTCCGGCAACAGTTAGCCAATTTGAATTTTTAAAATCTCGCGCCAGTTTTGCTCAATGTTTAGCCTTAAATAATAATAACCAATATCCTTTCAGGCTCGTGTGCGGTGATTTGTCGGGTATTCAAAGTTTTATTTTTGATATCCATTCCTCAAAGGCTTATAAAAGTTTAAAAGGACGTTCTTTTTATTTGCAGCTTGTGGTGGAAACTTTAATAGAGCGCATTTTGAAGGATACAAATATCACACCTGCAAATGTAGTTTATTCAAGTGGTGGCAAATTCTATCTTTTATTGCCAAATACTGAACATTGTATAGATGTACTTAAAAAAATTGAAGAACACGTACAAAATGAATTATTTAAACAATTCCAACTCGGTTTATATGTTTGTCTGGGCAGCATCGGATTTAATATTGATGAATATTACGCGATAAATTCCGATGAAACTCAAATGGATGGCAATACCATCGCAGGCATGGGTGATTTATGGAAAACTGTTTCTGAAAAAGCGGCTTTGAAAAAAGTAAGTAAATATAAATCGCTTTTAGTGCCATCATTTTCAACACTTTTTGAAGTTGGTTTAAAAGAAGATTATAATGGAAATGGCATGACAATATGTGCTGTTTCGGGTGTTCCGGTAAAAGAAGATAAAGGAAACAATATAGCAGAACGCGCTGAAGATCCAATTTATGTTCACGAAAGCGTAATGCAACAAACAGAATTAGGAAAAAAACTTCAAAAGAATAATGTGCTTATAATAGGTGAAAAAGGTTTCATTGAACCATTAGAATTAGGAATTTATTTTGACTTAACCGACAAAGTTAAAAGTGGTAATGCTATTTTGTTAAATCCGGAATCGGAAGAAATCTATTTAGATTTTATTAAAACTTATCAATCTACACGTTTTCTTTTTTATGGAGGCAACCAACAAGTTGAAAGAAATCGTCAGTTGGCAAGTGTTGAAGAAATAGCAGAACCTGCCGAAGATAAAAAGATGAATAAAATCGGTATTATCAAAATGGACGTTGACGGATTGGGAAACGTTTTTCAAACTCAAAAAGATGAATATAATACCTTGGCTGCTATGTCAGATTTGTCGGCGCGATTGGATTGGTTTTTTAGCGGATACCTCAACACGCTTAGAAATAATAATTTTAAAGATACAGTCAATATTATTTATTCGGGTGGCGATGATTTGTGTGCCGTTGGTCGTTGGGATGCCGTTTTAGATTTTGCTTCGCAAGTGCGTTCCGATTTTAGAAAATACATTGGTGATATAGATGGCGTTAATATTTCAGCCGGTTATTCTTTATTCTCTCCTAAATTCCCCATTTCAAAAGCAATTGCAGAAGCAGAAGATAATTTAAAAGAAGCAAAAGAATTTAGAAGAAATTTAACTGATAGTAAAAACGCCATAAATTTATTAGGACTGTCCGTCAATTGGCAAATGAAAAAAGAAAATCATCGCGAATGGGAGTTCGTTCAAGATTTGCAAAATCTTTTTAAACACTGGTTGAAGGACGGGACAATGAGTAAAGGTACAATTTACAAACTTTTCGTTTTTAAAGATAGTAAAGACAGAGGCGAATTTGATTGGCGTTGGCAATCGGCATACTATTTTGCTAAAATGAAAAAACCGGAATTAAATGTACTTAAAGACGCTATCATTACCGACAAATTTACAACTCAAACATTTTCGGGACATTTTCCCAATCGAATGTTTGACCTGATAATTTTAGCTGCTAAATTGGCTGACTATCATTCAAGATAAAAACTATTTTTTAATTTTTAAATAAAAAAAAATGAGTGATTTAAAAACTTGGGTTCAAACCGGTATTAAACCCGAATCAATTACTTGGGCTGAAGCTTTTGCTAAAGATTTGGCAATAAGTAAAAAGTTTAAAGACAATCGAGGTTATGATAAAACAATCAAGCCTATGTCAACTACACAACTTCGGAAATTTTTTGGCGAAATCAAACGCATCCAAGCAATGGGTTTTGAAAGCGATGATGCAAAAGATGACGTATTAATGCTGAAACCTAAGTTGGCTTATGCTGTCGGACGCGACAAAGGCGAGAGCAAGTTGGGAGAGTTTTACACCCAAATGTCTATTGCGCTTGATGCAATTGATATTAAAAATGAGAAACATTTTAATAATTTCGTCAAAATATTTGAAGCTGTTGTAGCATATCATAAAGCAGCAGGTGGCGAATAAGTATTTTGAAATTCGAATCATTTTTCAAATCAATAAAAAATAATTAAAAATGCAAAAATTATATCAAAAACTCGTCATTAAAGGCAGTTTAGAATGTTTAACAGGTTTACACATCGGTGACAACAAAGAGAGTACCGATATTGGCGGTGTAGATTTACCCGTTGTTCGAAGAAAAGATAATGGGCAACCTTACATTCCTGGTTCTTCGCTGAAAGGTAAAATGCGATGTATTTTGGAACAAGTCGCAGGAGAAAATCCGGATGGCAAATGTATTAACAACGGTGGCGAAATCTGTAGTTTGTTTGGAGCATCTGAAAATAAACGAGATGAAAGATTCGGTAATCAACCTTCTCGTTTACTTGTGCGTGATGCTTTTATGGAAACAAAGTCTGCTGATTTTTTCAAAAATGCTTCAACAACTGATATGCCTTATACGGAAGTAAAATTTGAAAATACAATTGACCGTATCAAAGGTGTGGCACTTCATCCGCGTCAACAAGAACGTGTACCGGCAGGTGCGAAATTTGACGTGGAGTTTGTCATAAATGTTTTTGTAGGTGAAGGCGAAAACGTTGATGATGTTAAAAATGCTTACTTAAAAACTTTAAAACGCGGTATTGAATTACTCAATGACGATTATTTGGGCGGCAGCGGTTCTCGGGGTTACGGTCAAGTAAAAATTGATATTGAATGGGACAATAAAGAAAAAGTAAAACCTAAAACTTATTTCAATGAACAAGTTGCGGCTCATTAAGCTGACATTTAGAAATCCGTTGCATATTCACGGAACGCGAGCAGATTATTCAGATTCTTTGCGTCAAATCCATTCGGATACCCTTTATGCAGCTATTATGCAAGCATGGGCAGTTATGGGTATGAATCGTTCATTGGACGCAATCGGTAAACCGGATGATTTAAGAGGGCAAGTGGACTTTACATTTTCATCTCTTTTTCCTTATGCCGCGTCTGATGTCGGACGAAGTGTTTACTTTTTACCGCGTCCGAAAAAAGCTTTTGATTTTGATGCTGTTACTAAAAATTTTGGTTACAATAAAAAAGAAATTAAAAAAGTAGAATGGTTAGATTTAAGTTATTTTTCCGAGCAATTACACAAAGTTGGTGGTTTAAAGCCGCAAAAAGGAGATGTATATAATAAAGATTTTTTAAGCAAATCAAAACTTAAAACTGAAAAATTTATACAGGTAGATTCAGACCCGCACGCTAATATGCCGCGAGAAATTCAATCCGAAAAAACAAAACCCTATACTTTTGAGCGTTTACGTTTTGCAGAAGGTTGCGGTTTTTACTTTTTAGTTGAAAGTACGGATGAAGTTTTTGAAATTATAAAAGCCGCTTTGCTCTTGCTTCAAGATGAAGGTTTAGGTACAGACAGAAGTTTAGGTAACGGTCAATTCGATTTTAATGTTTTAGAAAGTGAGTCTATTAAAGAATTTGAAAATTTATTTATTGGCGAATCTGAATATGGAACAAATCTGTCCTTATTTATGCCCGAAAATTCGGAACAATTATCCGAAATGCTGAACGGTGAGGATAAAAACATAGGTTACGAACTTGTAAAGCGCGGCGGATGGCTGACGACAGAACCTAACTTGACACTTCATAAAAAATCCGTTTTTATGTTTGCAGAAGGCAGTGTGTTTAAAACAAATAAAACTGTATCCGGCTTGACAACAAATGTCAAACCCGATTTTGATGTAAGTCATCCGGTTTGGCGCGTAGGACGTAGCTTTTTTGTACCAATTAAATTTTGAAATTATTATGCTTAATACAGTTACTCAAAATGCGTCTCCTCGATTCAATTCTATTAACGAAAGTCGTGAGGTGAAAATAGAAATAATAACACCCGTTCATGTTGGCGCGGCTTCGGAAAAATTGTTGCGTAAAGGCACGGATTATTTTTTCGTAAACAACCACTTGTACTTTGTTGATTTCAATAAATTATTAAAAGCTGTTCTTGCAAAAGGTGTGGAAATGGATGTGGTCTCAACGCATTTGGCAAACGGCAGAGTAGAGGAATTACAAACCTATCTATTCAAAACATTGAAAATAGATTTGAACTCAATCAGTTACGACGTTATTGAAAATTTCAACTACGAACCCGGAACTGAAATTCGCCCTTTAATAAAAACGGGTGCAGGTAAGCCTTATATTACGGGGTCTTCGATTAAAGGCGCAGTAAGAAGTGTTTTATTTAATTACCTGTTTGAAAAAGTTGAAAATATAAATGCAAAAAGTGGAAAAGAATTAGAAAATTTATTGCTCGGTAAGTTCAATGAAAGCATCATGCGTTATATACGGGTGTATGATGCCGGTTTCGATAACTTAGATACGGGTGTTAATTTCGTGCATCTCTTTAATCTTTATAATGAAAAAACCAGTTGGGAAAGTGATTGGAAACGCGGATTTAATATTACGGCGCAAGTGTTTCAAGTCGAAGCTGCCTCAAGTTTTCGTTTAAGTTTGGCGCATCCGTTAGCGGAAATTATCGGTAAACTTTATAAAAAAGCCGATACTTTACCGCGACATTTATCGGCTGTATTTACTGACAATCCGTTTGAACATTTACATCAAATGATAAACTATTATACACGCAGGCACATAGAAAAAGAATTAGAGTTTTTTAAAAAATATGATCAATTACAAGAGGCAACCTATATTATAGAAAATCTTGAAAATTTATTGGCATTTACTCATGATAAAGAGTCTTGCTTGTTACGCATGGCTTACGGTAGCGGTTTTCACGGCATCACCGGTGATTGGCGTTTTGAAAATCATTTTGAAACGATTAATAAGCCCGATGAAGATAATTGGGTTTATAGTCAGACCGACAAGAGAATGGTACCGGCGCGGTATAAATCACGCCGCATCGTTAACGACAATTTAATGGGTTTTGTAAAATTAACTTTTTAAAAAATGGGAAAGATATTAATTGCAAATGTTGGAAATCGTACTTTAGTAATGAAAGGCATAAATGGTACGAAAGAAGAATATGATACTAAAAAGAAAGGTAAAGATTCTTTTAAAGAAGCTACTAAAGCTGATTGGGAAGAAATTCTAAAAGATGAATCTTATTTGGAATTACTTGATTCTAATATCATTGATGCGATTATTAATGCAGAAGATTCTATAGATCGCATTTACCTTTTCACTTCCGACCAAGCAGGGAAAGATGAAAACCTGACGCGTAAAGACACACTTTATGCCGGAGAAATTTTATGCAAACTACTTAAAAAAAAATATTCTCAACTTAGTTTTGTTGAAAATATTATTTTAAGCGGTGTCAAGGCTATTAATTTGGATGAATTAACTTCGAGCTTTAGGGAAAAACTTTTAGATATTGTAGAAAATAAACACAAAGGAGAAAAATTTATTATTTGCGATTCAGGTGGAACACCGCAACAAAAAAATGCACTCAAAATTGTTGCAGAATATTTTTTGAACAAAGACGATGTAACTTTTTATCAAGTTTACGAAGAAGATGAAGATGAAAACGGTGTAATCGGTAAAAGCTATGCAGAGGAGCAAAAATTTTATCAAATTCGTAAAATAGCGGATGCACAAAGTATGTGTATTTTAATTGAGCGTGGTGAATACGCCGCCGCCGCCTATATCGGACAAAAAACTCAAAAAGATATTGAAAAACTGCTTTGGTTAATGCACTATCGCGTATTATTAATGACAGAGGATGCAAAAACTCAAATACTCGGTATTAATGCTTTTAAAAATTGGGAAAGACAGAATCCATATTTTAAAAAAGAGTTTCCTTCAATTCAGAATTATTTGAAACAAGAACCAACAGGCGATCATTCAAAATGGAATTTAGAATTTACAAAAGACAATTTTTTTCGTTTATGTGAAATTTTAGAATTGGGTAGGTTTTATTATTTTAAAAATGATTGGTCGAATGTTGTTTTAACTTACCATGTTTTCTTAGAAACATTTGTAGCATTTTTAAATATTTTCTATCATTGTTCAACAGAAGATAAGGTCACGTTAAGAATTAGATGTTTAGACCAATTAAATATTTCTCAAGGCTCAAAAGATTTTTTAAATGATTTTAAAAAACTTAATAAACACTTTACAGGTCATACATCACTGAATAACCTGCGAAACCAAATAGCACACGACGGAAAAGGTGTAAAGCGCGAAGAAATTGTAAATATTATTCCTGATTTTTTTACAATGGTTGAATCATGGTACTCGAGATTTGGTGTTCCCGTGGATAAAAATAAAAATGCCTTTATCCTTGCTAATAAGGAACTTCAAGAAAAAATGAAACGGACTTAAAATTAACACTTTCGATTATCAAGATTTTTGAACTTGAAACCGAAAAAAATAAAACAAAGATGATAATAAAGCCGAAAAATATTTTTTAAAAATTGGGCATTTAAAATTTATTTATAGAATAGAAAAAGAAAAAGTTTTTTGACCTGCCGTCTCTTTTTTAAAACGTAACGCTTGCGACGCGATAACCACCCACGTCGAGGATCAAAAATCTCGACGTGGGTAAAAAGCGAAACCCGTATTCGGCTTCGGCTGGATTGAAACTTGATAACCAATAAAATTATTATTAAATCCGGCTGTACTTCTAAACCCGTATTCGGCTTCGGCTGGATTTAAATAAAATATAATTGTTTTAAAATGAAAAAAATATTCCTTCTAAACCCGTATCCGGCTTCGGCTGGATTGAAACTGTACTCCTTTATAAATTACGTCGTCAATTTTTGCAACTTCTAAACCCGTATCCGGCTTCGGCTGGATTGAAATAAAAAACCCTCTGTGAATTATTCCACAGAGGGTTTTTTGTTGACACATAGAAGCGTATTAGAAGAACACGACGGCAAAAAAACCGCACAATTTCGGTTCGTGCGCTTTCGGGCATATCCGAATTAGGTGTAAAACCTCGATGACGGTAAATTAAAACAAAATGTCGTTTAAAAATTTGTTAAATTTTTACATGGAACCGAAAAAAATTACTTAATTTTGATGAAAATTAAATTATAAATTGAATGTCAAAAATATTATTTAAGCGCGTAATTAATATTGACAGCGATATACTCGGCGGTACGCCCGTATTTTATGGTACACGCGTACCTATTAAAAACCTGTTTGATTATTTAGAAACAGGCGACTCCATAGAAGTTTTTCTCGAAGATTTTGAAGGTGTCAGTAAAAGTCAAGTACTGAAAGTGCTTGAAATGTCTCATAAACTCATTGAATCCTCTTCAAATATTTTCAATGAAAATTTTACTCGATGAGTGTGTTACAAAACGCTTGAAAATCTATTTAGAAGAATTTGAAGTCTTTACGGTGAGAGAATTAGGTTTAAGCGGTATTAA
>JAYTIA010000529.1:0-3692 GCA_043732145.1 Saprospiraceae bacterium | reverse complement strand
AAAATGCCGCGCAAAATATACTCGCGTTTTTCTCGATTAATTAATTCTAATTCCGCGCCAACTAAATGTATACTTGACGGAATAATATCCAAATTCGGTGTTTCTGTTTTTTGAATTACATCTTGCGGCGCGGTGCCGTTGATTAAACAATCATAAATAGAATATTGATCGTCACCTTCAGCAAAAATATTTAAACCCGAAGAAGCATTGGCTTGCGGATCGCAATCAACGAGTAAAATTTTTTTTTCTAAAATTGCTAAAGCGGCAGACAAATTAATTGCCGTCGTGGTTTTTCCCACACCGCCTTTCTGATTAGCAATGGCAATAATTTTACCCATATTTTGTTTAAGTTTTTATAAAGCGCAAATTTATGTTTTTAAATTCTATCTCCGTTGAAAAATTAATGTTTAATTTTGAGGCAAAAAATTTAATGACCGATTTTCAATTTTCAAAAACTTATTCGATTAACTGTGGCGGAAAACTTTTAGATTTATCCGAGCCGATTGTTATGGGTATTTTAAACGTAACACCGGATTCTTTTTATGATGGCGGACGATATGAAAATTTAGAAAAGATACATCAACAAGTAGAGAAAATGGTGCTCGAAAGTGCGAAAATTATTGATATCGGCGGTATGTCAACGCGTCCGGGTGGTGAAATAATTTCGCCTTCAGAAGAATTGAGACGTGTTTTACCGGTAATAAATAATATTCTTAAACATTTTCCGGAAGTTTTTATTTCAGTTGATACCGTTCATGCTGCGGTTGCAAAAGAGGTTATTGTTGCCGGTGCGCACATCATCAACGATATTTCCGGCGGACAAATAGACAATAAAATGTTTGAAACTGTTGCCGAACTTCAAGTACCTTACGTTTTGATGCACAGCAGAGGAACGCCTCAAACTATGTCGAAACTCAATCAATACAATGATTTACCACTCGAGATTCTGGATTATTTTATTAATCGCGTCGGAAAATTGCGCGAGTTGGGCGTAAAAGATATTATTATTGACTTAGGTTTCGGTTTTGCAAAAAGTGGCAAACAAAACTTTGAACTATTAAAAGCTATGCCGAGTTTTAAAATTTTAGATTTACCGATACTTGCGGGTTTATCTCGAAAATCTATGATTTGGCGTACGCTTAATATATCTCCGGATGACGCACTCAACGGTACAACGGCATTGAATATGGTCGCGCTTCAAAACGGCGCTAATATTTTGCGAGTACATGATGTGAAAGAAGCGGTAGAAACAATAAAATTATTTAGGTTAGTTGGTTAGTTGGTTAGTTGAGCAAAATGAGTTTTCGAAGCCAACTAACTAACCAACCTAAAAAAAAATTTTGTTAATTCCAATTAACACCTTAATTTGCAAGCGTTTTCAAAACTCTAACATACAAAGTAACATACTCAGAGAAAACTCATTGCAAAAACTTTTTTGTTTCGTTTTTCGTAAACGAACATTATATTGTTTTGCAAACGTTCACGTAGTGACAGGTAGATACCTGTCTAAACTTTAACAGCAATGAGTCTCATAAACACAGAACCTATTAGTGAAGCCACGATTAAACGCGCCATGCTCGCGTTTATGAAAAGCTATTATAAATTTCGTCCGCGAACCGGTGAAACAATCGTTAACACAGATAGAATGCACCCCAACGGTATTATCGTTGACGGATATTTAGAATTTCCGAAAGAAGACGGTGCACCTTTTGTTGCCACTTTTGAAGCAACATCCGCTGCAACCGCTAATGAAGTAAAATATACAATCCAAACAAATCAACTCACTTGGGATGCTATGGCAGCGGGAAGTATTTTGACTGTTGTTGTGATGTCAATACTTTGGCGTGCGAATATCATTACCATTTTTCAAACAGGTTGGACGGGAAGCGTCATTGTTTTAGTATCCTTGTTTGCGGTACTTTCCGGCTTGTGTTATTATATTGCGCATCCTTTTATTCGATACAGATATATTCCCGCCGTTGAACAATTTAAGCAATATCATGCCGACGAACAGTGGATAGCACTCAGTAATGATGTTTTTGCGAGCAATGATGACACAGAATTTTTAGAACTGCGCAACCAATGCGTGCATTTCGGCTTCGGTTTAGCGTCTGTAAATAGTGATGAACACGTCAATTTATTGATTACACCTGCTAGAGAAGAATTATTTACGCACCACCGGCGCTCTTTAAAATTTTCGGATAATCCGGCGATGGTTGGTTTAAAAAACTCAATTCCTGTCAATCTCGATCGTTTTCGTCGCTCGTATATGACACAAGCGATTATTTGCGGTGTATCTGCCTTGGCTTTAAGCGGTTTGTTTTTCAAACAGTGGACACAACGTCCGATGCAATATGTAGAGGGCGGCGAAATAAAACATTATCAAGAATTAGAAAAAAAATTAGGCGATTATCAACCTGAACCTACCGATAAAATTATTAACCCGAAAGATGCTATTCCGGTACGAACAAGGGTTGCGGATTATGCAGTGACTTCATCTGATGATAAAACGGAAGTAGGTTTATACGTGTATTCGCCTTCAGAAGGTTATTTGACTTACGATTGCGCCCGTGCCGGTGTGCATGGCAGAAAATTTGTTGTTCAAGATCAAATTTGCGAAACTTTTGATGAAGCTCGTAATCGTATCATAAAATTAAAAGCTTTCGGACTTATTGCCAATTGTATTTCTCTTAAATGTACAGAGAATGCGACGACAAAAGGCTATTGTGTTTATTATGAATTAATTTTTAACGATCAAAGCTCCGCGAATAAAAAAGCAATTGCCATTAAACAAGCCCTGCAAAGTTTAAATTTACCGAGCGAGTTTGTAAAAATTCGGGTGTTAGATTTTTAATTTTTAGACTTTCCATTTGCCGGAACTAATCATCCAATCTTTTAAAATCAGAGAAGCACTAACTTTATCGGTCAAAGATTTATCGCGTCTTTTCATTTTTTTTATGCCGGAAGCCAAAATGACACGTTGTGCTTCTTTACTCGTAAAGCGTTCATCTTGAAAATGTATAGGAATATTCGGGTATTTTTCAGTGAGAGTTTGAACAAATTTTTTTATGCGCGGCATAATATCTGCGTCTGTATTATTTAATTTTTTCGGTTCTCCAACAACAATAGCTTCAACTTCTTCTTCAGATAAATAATCGGCAATAAAATCGAAAAACTTTTCCGGTGACACAGTATCCAAAGCACTCGAAATAATTTGCAATGGATCTGTCGTTGCAATACCAATGCGTTTCGTGCCGTAATCAATACCAAGTATTCTTGCCATTCAATTAGTTGGTTGGTTGATTGGTTAATGGTTTGGTTAGTTAGTTGATTGGTAATAATACTTACCACATACGAATCAACTAACTAACCAAACCATTAACCAATCAACTAATTAACCGATATTAAAATTTTACAATTTTTCTTACCCATTTTTCTTTTTCACTCACAACTTGCAACCAGTAAACGCCGGCAGGCACATCTTGCATGTCTAAAGATGACGTTTCGGAACTCAGAGCGTTTTGTTGATGCAGCGTTTGTCCTTGTGTGTTTACTAAACTCACTGCGAAACGCGACGACAAAGTATTTTTAAATTCCAAAGAAATATTGTTCTCGGTCGGGTTCGGATAAACTACAAAATGCTCATCGCCTGTAACATCTCCCGTTGCTGTTGTTAAACAATTGATAATCAC
>JAYTIA010000528.1:0-3699 GCA_043732145.1 Saprospiraceae bacterium | reverse complement strand
CACAAATTGAATACGTTGCTACCGATTTATGCGGCAATAAAACCGCTTGCAGTTTTTTTGTGACGGTTTCTAAATATTTCAGACGCACTCCGACAACTTCGGGTTTGAATACTAAAAGTGTTTCTACTGCTATTCCGGTGGTCGTAGAAAGTATTTATCCGAATCCGGTTGAAGACAATTTACATTTGAAAATTTTGAGTTTAGATAAAAAAGAAGTTGCATTTCAGTTTTACAATAATTTAGGTTCGAGCATAAAATCTGAAAAAAGATTATTGGATAAAGGCGAGAACGATATTATTTTTGATGTAAGCGATTTTCAAGGCGGCGTTTATTATGTCATTTCGCAAATTACAATCGGGCATAATGTACCGACGAAGTTTGTGAAATTTTAGGATGGTTAATTGGTTAATTGGTGATTGGTTTATAAAAATAAGAAGCCGTATAGGAGTAATCTCATACGGCTTCTTATTTTTTCCATTAATATAATTTTATCAATAATAATTATTGTCCATTGTCAATGAATCTGCTCCAAAATTTTTTTCAAACCATCTACCGTTAAATATTTAGCAATAATCTTTTTTTGTTTATCGAGCAGATACACGACAGGTAAGTTAAAAGCGGCATAATTTTTTTGAACTTCCGAATTGGTTTGTTTATCCAAAACATTCACCCAATCCGATTTATTTTTTTGAATAAAAGGCAACCAAGTTTCTCGAATCCCATCGGTGCAAACGGCTAAAGTTTTTATTTTAGTTGCATTGGTAAATTGCAAAGCGTCTCGAAATTGCGGAATTTGTACTTGACAATGTGTACATTGGCTGCTGTAAAAAATGAGGAGTGTAAAATCGGAATTAAATTCTTCAAAACTTCTATACCTACCCGTCGAATCCGGCAAAGAAAATGTCGGGGCTTTTAAACCGATTAAATTTGTTCGGAAAGTATTCGCTTTATAATCTAATCGCTCCAAAGTATATTTATTCGTTCCGCTAATTGTGTCGTGGTGATAGGCATCTACTAAATGTATCAACATATTTTCCGAAAAAGCATCTTTCAAATTATCTTCACACAATTGCGTGATATAGTGCAAACTGTATTTATAATATTCCGGTGTTGCTTTTGTTCGCGCCAAAAAAATATCAATGTAAGTGTTGAGAGAATCCGGATGTTTCGGAATTGTATTTTGCAGGTATTCATCAATTTTAGTCGTATAAAAAGGTGCGTGTAAATACCTCGCATCGGAAAAATCAAAATTATCCCAAAAATGTTGGCGATAATAATAACCGTACAACGCATTGAATCGCTTGTCGGCAGTGTAAGGTTTTATATCTAAGGGCATATCAATTGGTTGATATGCTTTTAATAAACGCGTCACGAACAAACTCGGATGGGTATTAATTAAAGCTCGCGACGTACTGTCCAAATTTTTATAAACTTGTCGAATTTTATTATCTTGTTCCGCAAAAACGCTTTTATCTTTTTTAGCATGTTTCAGCATTTCCGTCATGGATTTAATATCTTCGGCTTGAATAGTCGCTTTATTGGTTATGCTCATATACGTAAAAAAAACTTCATTCTCTTTACTTTCAACAAGTGCATCATTGTAAAGATTTTTGTAAGAAGTTTTAATAACGATATTTTTTTCATCTGAAATAATAAAATCGAGCAAACGTGCATCGTATGTAGCGATGAAAAACATACCTATCGGCAAATTTTTTCTCGATTTAAAGTGCATAAAACCGGTAAGCGAATCTACAACAATGGAATCCAATAAAAAAGTTTGATTACCATAATAGTAACACAGCAATGCTTTTCGCGCCGGAAAATCTTTTATCGTAATTTCTATATTGTTACTTATGCTGTCATCTTGAGCGAAAATAATTGTCGAAAAAAATAAAACAAGCGCAATCAATATAGATCGATTTGTTTTTTGCATGAGCTTTTGAAATTTGATACTGTACTGTACAATTTTTTTTAGTCAAACATAATCAATACGCCATTATATCAACAAAGTTACAGAAGCTTTGAGCAACAGCCTTCAGATATCAGCTTAAGTTTCAAATAATGAACTGATATCTGAAGGCTGATAGCTGAGAGCAAACAGCTAAAAAACTTGTCTGCTTCGGTAAAAAATGAATCCGTTTTTTGAATATAAAAATTGCAACTCTTTTTTGTCGTCTAATTCTTTTTTAGATGAGATTTTTCCGACGATGTATGTATAATAATTATTTTTTAAACTATCGGGTATTTGTTTTTTTTGAGCATAAAACAAGTGCGCGTAACTTTTAAATCCGTAAGTTTCTATGGTACAGGTTTCTTTCGATTTACTTTCGTAAAATTCAATCGCTGCGCGTTGCGTGTAGGCTTCGATATGTGGTACAAAAAAAATTAAAACACTTTGCACAAAAATTGCCGTGCCAAGAAAGAAAAAAACAATTTGACGATTTGATATTTTTTTTTCGCCGGTTCTACATGCTTTCAAAAAAAACCCCAGAATAATTATAAAAAAAACACCGCACATTGATTCCCAACCCGACCAATTTACTTGGGCTTCTAAATTCGCTTGTGCAAAAATGTCTTTTTCAAAAAGTGGTTTTATAATATTGATATTTTTCCCTACGAACGGCAACAAAACAGTTAAACCCACCAACAAACCGCCGATAAATAATGACAAATAAAAAAACAAAGATGAAAATTTTTTATCAAGCTTTGGTACCTCATACAAAACAACGGCAGACAAAAAACTTAAAGGCAGATAACATAAGGATGAATAATGCACAATTTTTGACTGTACTAAACTAAACAAAATGATCACCACCCAAAAAAGTGTTTTCATCCATTTTTCAAAATTTGTGAGGTTTGGAAGCGTTATCCTGTTTCCGAAAAAAGCACCGATACCGAAAACAGACATCGGAAAACAACCGATGAGAATAACGACGAAATGATATCCGAAAAATCCGCCATGACCGGCATCTTCCGTTTTTGCTAATCGCAAATTGTATTCAATAAAATTTTTTACAAACCATGAACCATTCATCAAAATATCCAACCCAAACCAAGTCAGTGCCGTGATCAAAGCAATACCGGAAAAATAAACAAACCTCAGAAATGATGATTGAAAGGTGATGAATGATGAATCTTCTTTTTTTTTGCTGATAGCTGATAGCTGATAGCTGATAGCTGATTTAAAAAACCAGGTAAGTGCAATGAGTAAATAACCGACCGGTCCTTTTGTGAGTATGGCAAGCCCGCAAAAAATGCCGGCAATAATTAATTTTTTATTAATTAATTTTTTTGCTTGTTCGGTTTTTTTTTCGGCTTCAATAAAATGAACGATACTTAAAAAAATAAATAAATTGAACCAAGGATCAATAATGCCGGATTTAAAATATAAAAATGGCAGTACCGAACAACCGAGACACAATACCCACAATAAACCGAGTCGCACACCGCGCAAATTTTTTCCGATATGATACACTGAAAGCAAAGTCGTAATGCCGCAAATCGCATCCGGAAAACGCGCGGCGTATTCGTTGACACCGAACAGGCGCATAGAAATTATTTGCAACCATATATATAGCGGTGGTTTTTCCCAAAAAGGTGCGTAGTTGATTTGCAACTGCATATAATTTTTTGTAGCAACGGCTTCACGCGCACATTCCGCAAAATTTATTTCGTCCCAATCGAATAAGTGAACATTGC
>JAYTIA010000527.1:0-3706 GCA_043732145.1 Saprospiraceae bacterium | reverse complement strand
TTGAAAATCTTTTTTGAAAATCTTTTTTGAAAATCTTTTTTGAAAATCTTTTTTGAAAATCTTTTTTGAAAATCTTTTTTGAAAAAATAAAACGCGTGAAGAAAATTTCCTCGCGCGTTTTATTTTTTTAAATTAAAAAGCCAATTTACATTTTAATTACCGATTTAACTGCGTCTTTCACACCTTTCGATTCAACACGCAATAAGTATTGACCACCGATGAGCGTATTGATATCAATATGTTCCGGTGTAGTACCTGTAACGTTTTGAACTTGGCGAATAATTTGAACAACACCGAGTTGATTGTAAATATAAATCGTCACATCTTTACCGACGTAATCTTTCAAATTAATATCAATATAATCAGTTGTAGGATTCGGAAATACTGCTAAACCTCTCAAAGCTGTGAAATTTACTTTTTTCACGTCTGAAACTGTTTTTGTGCCGTCGTTTAAAACTATTTCAACTTGATAAAAATTATCGCCTTCAGTCGGATTGTTATCATAAACTGAATGTGCTTGCAATAAATTATCCGAAACGGTATTATTTACGATGCTTAAAGTTTCAAAATTACCGGTAGCACTGTTCAGTTTTTGTACATTAAAATAATCTGTTTCAAAACCTCTGTTCGTTGAAAAATCAATACGGGTGCGATTCGATTCGGCTTGTGCATCTGCTACAAAAACTTTTGTAGATTGTACTTCCTGATCAAATGGCTTGTTTTGACAAGTAATTTTATTTAAAGTAGCCGTATTACCGGATAAAAGAATATTCAATTCTCCGGTGATACCTGCTCCTGTTATGCAACCACTTGCACCGTAAACATCTTTATTGTGGTTGTTCGCACTCTTACCTACTTGGAATTTGTGCTTCGGATTAGATGATACGCTGTAAGTACCGATTGTACCCGTGAAATTATTATAAAAATACCAGTCTGCTGTGGAAGTCGGTGTAAAGCAATAAGTATTAAATACCGGCATGCATGAAGTTGTTCTACCTGTAAAATTAATAGCTACTGTACCTAACGCGCAATTCGCCGTTAATTTAGCCGTCAAATCAACATTTTCAGTAAAATTAGCATCATATAAAGTATAATACTGATTGTTCAACAAAATTCCAAATAAAGATTTATTTGAACAATCCGTTGAGTTTGAAACAGTTCTTGTGATAGAAGATATACATTGAGTGCATGGCATTTCACAAATAACAGAGTTGTTGCACCAACCGGAACAATCGTTCCATTTTCCTGAACCATTACCGTACATTTGTACTGTGGTTTCGTAACCGCCATAATTATTAGGTTCACCGCTATTCCAATTGAAGTAAGCGGGTGTTGAATTATCATCGCCAACCCATTGAGGACTACCCCAATCTAAGCGATGCATACCTATCCAACAATTATTTGTGCCTATGCCGTTTTTAATAAAATCATTTTCAGATTGATTTTTAATAATCGGAAGATGTCCGCCAATAGATTTACAGAGATTTTGTGCTGTCCAATAATTTATATATCCACCATTGTAATCGTTATCAGTAAATTTATAATAATTCTTACCATTAACTGAACCAATCAATTCCCAATTATTGGGAGCCGATTTAGGTGGCGCGCAAACAGAAGAACTGTTCACAGTGACAGTAAATGCACAAGTGCTTGCATTATTTTTCGAATCTTTAACTGTATATGTCACCGTTGTTGTACCGATATTAAATAAACCGCCGGGATTACTAGTCGTTGTTACAGTTGGCGTGCCACAATTGTCGGTTGCTGTCGGTGCCGTCCATGTTGCAATAGCCGATGTCGCATTTTGCGCTGCCGTAATAGTAATATTTGTCGGACAATTACTGAAAATCGGTGCTTGCGTATCAGTCATACAAGGATTTGCAGTTACTGTTACCGTAAAAGTGCATGGCAACGATTTATTACTGCTTAAATCAATCGCTGAATAAGTTACAATTGTACTTCCGACCGGAAACTTCGAACCCGATAGATAATCAGAAACCAAAGTGGCTGTACTGCAATTATCCGTTGCAGTTGGTGCCGACCATAATGCAACAGCATCTTTTCCGTTCGTTGAAACTAAAGAAATATTACCTAGACAATTTGCAATAACCGGAGCAATTGTATCGGAAAGACAAGCATTGTTAACTGTTACGTTAAAAGTACATTTCGCTGTGTTACCTATAATATCGGAAGCCGAATAAATAACTTTGGTAACACCGATAGGAAAGAAACTACCGGAAAAATAATTGGCATTGATAATTACGCCCCCGCAATTTGCAGTCGCAGTAGGTTCTGGCCAAGTAGCAACAACCGAATTGGTATTTGTATTTACTGTAACATCTTTCGGGCAATTTGAAAACACTGGCGCAGTTGTACTTGCACACGGTTTTGTTACAGCAACATTAACCGTAAATTTACATACCGAAATATTGTTTTTTAAATCCGTCGCGATATATGTTACTGTTGTTTGTCCGGCAGGAAAAAGTGTACCGGAAACAAAATTGCCGGATGTAAGTGCAACCACACCGCAATTATCCGTTGCTGTCGGTGCTTGCCAAATACCGACAGACGCGTTATTAGCAGTATTTAAAGTTAAGAATAAATTACTTGGACAGTTTATAATATTTGGTTTCACATTATCAGTCGAACAAGGATCCGGTGTTGATATCGAAACCGTAAAACTGCAAGTACCTACATTTTTATTGACATCGGTTGCCTTATAAGTAACCGTTGTACTTCCTGCCGAGAAAAATGCACCTGAACTGAAATTAGAAGTAAGAATTACCGGATAACAATTAGCGGTAACACTCGGCTCATTCCAAACAGCAACAGCACCGCCACTCGGACTAGTTAAGACAATATTTTGCGGACAATTTGCAAACACAGGCAATGTTTTGTCGCCGGTTGTACATGATGTAGTAGAAATAATTTTTTTTACAGTAACGTTAAAACTGCACAACGCTATATTTTTAAAAGTATCGGCAGCAGTAATTGTTACTTTTGTGGTACCCAAGGGAAATGTACTGCCTGAAGCTGTTGTCGAATTAACAGTTGCAGGTCCCGTACAATTATCTGTTGCTGTAATTTTTGTCCAAGAATAAATTTCGGAAGTATTCGTCGTCAGTATCGTTGCATCCGTCGGGCAGCTGCTCAAAACCGGTGCGATACCATCGAACACCAAAACTTTTGTATTACAAGTCAAAGAATCGCCTGTGCGTAATAACAAAACAAATTTTGCATTCAGAACTTTACCGGCATCGGCGCAAGTATAAACGCGACGTGTTGAACCGTCAACAGAATATTGAAAATTATTACAAGAGTCTAAACCTACGCGCAATAAAACATTTTGCGGATAAACCTTTGCTTCACCTTGCGGTGTTGTTCCTGTTTTAATTGTATCCACGCAAATTTTTGCATCGGAAGTTGCAGCGGTTTGAATCCAACCTGATAAATTTACAATAGCGTTTCCGGTATAAGTACTGCGTTGAAAAATCACACCTTTGTTTTGTATGACACCGGAGTTTGCAATACTACCACCCGCATTATTTGAAATGACAGAGCATGCATCATTATAAATTGTTTTTGAATTAGTAATCGTTCCAACATTGACAATCGAACCTGCATTAATTTCAATTAGCTCCGTATTAATTAACTTACTTACGGTTTGATTGAAAAAATCACCCGCCAATAAAAGATAACCGTTGTT
>JAYTIA010000526.1:0-3707 GCA_043732145.1 Saprospiraceae bacterium | reverse complement strand
TACAGTGGCTCCCAAAAAAATAACAGTGTCTCGTGTCGCTATTTGATCCGGTGCAAAATAAAGCGCGGCAACTTCTGCTGCCAAAAGTGGGTGATCATAAATGCGCAATTCATCAATAGCACCATTGAATTTGCGGTCTGTAGTAGATAAACAAGGTCCGGCAGCGATGGATAAAGGTTTATTATTAGTTATGTTGACGCGTTTTGTAGTAGATTGCGTTGTTTTCAATTGTCCGTTTACATAAAGCAATAAACGGTTGTAATTGCGCACGATGGCAATGTGTTGCCAACAACGATTATAATCTAATCGCTGAATAATATGATAACCCAATTTATCATTTTCTGAAAAATCAACACTAATTTGATTGGATGAGGGTGTGTAACGAATGGCAAAGCAACTATCGTTATTACAATTCGGGCGTTTTGAAATCACGTCTAAAGTAGCATTGCCGCTCAAGTTATTTACTTTCATATAAAAACTCAACGTGAAATCACCAACTTTAAAATTATCGAATACAGCAGGACCTATAATGAATGCTTGCGAGTTGATACCGTCGAAACGCAAGGCTTGGCCATCTACACCACAGGATAAAACAGAATCGCTGCTGAAAATCATTCGATTCGTATTGCCACTTTTATCTGCAATCGGGTACTCATCGAAAGTGTAGTACATTGATAATCCATCTGTCGGAGCTTGAGCGGAGAGTTTTTGGGTGATACAAAGTGCAAACATTATGACAAAAAAAATAAATTTCAACATGGTATATTTTTAAACTCGGTTAAATCGTTAAATGGTTGATGCGCTTTTGCATTTTATTAATTCCGGAAATTCTGAAAATTTTGATTCAGAAACTAACAACAAATCAACCACTTAACGAACTAAAATTTCTATTATTTTTCGATAACTCAAAATGATTTTTTCTATTTTTGTTTTCTATTTGTCATTTATCTCGCCGACACCCATCCAATGGATTACACCCGCCGCACATGATTTCGGAACGATACCACAAGGCAAAGCAGTTTCTCGACGATTTACTTTTATAAATGTTTCCGATAAACCATTAACCATTGATAATGTCCGCACCGATTGCAGTTGTACTGCATCCGATTGGGATAAGATGCCGACGTTGCCGCACGAAAAAAGTTTTATCACAATTCAATACAATGCCGAAAAAATTGGTTATTTTCAAAAAAAAATTACTGTTTGGATTCACAATCAACGTAAACCTGAAAATTTGATGATTGAAGGTGAAGTCACTACTGACAACGAAAAATGAAAAATAAACTTTGCATAAACCTTTGTGCGCTTTTTCGCGAAGCGAAAACAGTGAGTGAAAAGTATAAGCTAAAGTAATTGCCAATTTTTGTTGTTCTTTTTTCAATGGTTATCTTTACGCTTCAAACTCAATTTTTCTAAAACTTAAAAATAAACACATCTTATGGCAACTTTTAAATTAGATGCGATGCATTCTAAGTGCATTTCAAAACCAAATACTTAATGATTTAAAGCGTATCGGGATCATTCGTTAAATTAGATGCAACTATGTAAAGTATTACGTCTGATTTTTCCGATGTGAAAATTCATTTTGGTTTGGAACATGCCCGTCGAATGGGTGGGGTAGTGGTAAGTGAAGAAGTTAAATTGCAATTGCATATTCAAATAGTTAAACAAGTATAAATAGTTGTTGGCTGTTAGTTGTTAGCTGTTAATCAAAAACGCGCAAAGAGATTACTTTTTCTTTGCGCGTTTTTTTAGTTAGTATGTTCCATTCTCATCGAGGTTCTAAAATCTCGTCAAGGTTTTTTATTTTTTACTCGAAGTAATTTTGCATTATTCGACAACTCACGACTCATAACTCATAACTACATCCCTATCTTTGCGCCGCAAAAAAAATAATTGGTTAAAGCAGATTTAATGATTAATAAGAAACATTAACCTTTAACTATTAACTATTAAAAAAGTATGTATTTCACAGAAGAACTTCATCGCCGCAGAACATTCGGTATCATCAGTCACCCGGATGCAGGGAAAACAACTTTGACCGAAAAATTATTATTGTTCGGCGGCGCGATACAAATTGCCGGTGCTGTCAAATCAAATAAAATAAAACGCCACGCGACTTCAGATTTTATGGAAATTGAAAAGCAGCGCGGTATTTCTGTCGCTACTTCCGTCATGGCTTTCGATTATCGCGACTTGAAAATAAATATTTTAGATACGCCCGGGCACAAAGATTTTGCTGAAGATACGTATCGCACACTCACTGCCGTTGATTCTGTTATTGTTGTCGTAGATGTGGCGAAAGGCGTGGAAAGTCAAACCGAAAAATTGGTTGCCGTATCGCGTATGCGCAACACGCCGATTATTGTTTTCGTCAATAAGCTCGATAGGGAAGGACAAGATGCTTTTGATTTACTCGACGAAATAGAACAAAAATTAGGTTTGCGCGTGCGACCAATGTCGTGGCCCGTTGGTATGGGTTCAACGTTTCAAGGCGTTTATAATATGTATGAAAAAAAGTTGGTCTTGTTTCGTCCGCACGGCAAACAAGACGACGAAATTATTATCATTGACGACTTGAACGACCCCGATTTAGATAAACTCATTAATGAACGCGCCGCCGCCAAATTGCGAGAAGATATTGAATTATTAGATTCTATTTATGATCCTTTCGATGTGGAAGCGTATCGCGCCGGCAAATTGCAACCTGTTTTTTTCGGGTCTGCGGTAAATAATTTTGGAGTGAAAGAGCTGCTTGATTGTTTCTGCGATATTGCACCGTATCCGTTAGCGCGTGAAACCGAAGAAAGACGTATTGAACCTGAAGAACCCAAATTTACCGGTTTCGTTTTCAAAATTCATGCAAACATGGACCCTAAACACCGAGATCGCATTGCTTTCGTCAGAATTTGCAGTGGTACGTTTGAGCGCGGCACCAAGTATTTGCACGTCCGACAAAATAAATTGATGCAGTTTTCAAATCCTACATCTTTCATGGCGGCAAAAAAAGAAGTGATTGATGAAGCCTTTCCCGGCGATATTGTCGGCTTATACGACAGCGGTAATTTTAAAATCGGCGACACACTCACTGCCGGTGAAATTTTACATTTCAAAGGTATTCCGAGTTTTTCACCCGAACAGTTTCGCTATGTAAATAATACGGACCCTTTAAAAACCAAACAGTTTCAAAAAGGATTGGATCAATTGATGGATGAAGGCGTTGCACAATTATTCACGCGTGAAATTAACGGAAGAAAAATTGTGGGAACAGTTGGCGCGTTGCAATTTGAGGTCATTCAATATCGTTTGAAACACGAATACACCGCAAGTTGCGATTACGAACCCGTGAATTTGCACAAAGCGTGTTGGGTAACTAGTACTGATAGAGTAGCCATGGAAGAATTTAGAGACCGCCGTCGTCGTGATATTGCCACCGATAAACACGGTGCCTTGGTTTTTCTCGCCGAATCTTCATGGATTTTAGAACAAGTTAGAGAACAACATCCTAAAATTCAATTCCATTTTACATCGGAAGGATAAAAATACGGAAGGCGAATGTCGCCATTCGCCTTGCATTTTTGCCAAATTCTAAAACAGTTCGGCTCTTTCATTTTATTGCGCTTTTTAATCGTGAAAAAATAAGGTTTCAATAAAAAATTTGGGTTTTAACAGACTTGTTTTCCTGTAACTGATACACCTTTGGACGC
>JAYTIA010000525.1:0-3711 GCA_043732145.1 Saprospiraceae bacterium | reverse complement strand
ACAGCGATTGAATTTTTTGTTCCGCACCGGAAATCACAGCGGTATCTAAACCGAAAAGAAATCCGCCCAAACCGACGGTGATAGACCAAAGCGTTAATTTACTATTCATAAAAAATGACCTGAATTTACGGAATTTAAAGAATTAAACAGAATTTTGAAAATGAAATTATTCGCAATTCTACTAAAAGGTTTTTCGTTTTTCAAATTTGGGAACAAAATACAATTTTTTTTTTGAGAAGACGAAAATCGGTTTTATTTTCTTTTATAAATCAAAGCAATTGTACTATCCATTGAAACGCGCATTTTATTTTCGGTATGTCAATCCATTTTAGACACACCGTTTTCGATGTAAGATTGCGCGATAATGTTATATTGTTTACTGTAATCGGCAAACCAATTTTGCAACAAAAATAAATTTTCAGGATTTAAAGAAGCATGTATAATATCCGGAAAATAAATCAAAACTTAGGGTTTTACGGTTGCTATTTCGGTTTCATATTTTTGAGATTGATGACGTAAATTGACAAACCTTCAATGCTTCTTTTCGGCGATGACTTGATTCAATTCTATTTTATCTAATAAACTGCCGTCATCCTTTTCTAATTTTTTTGTTACAATACCCTCCATTGATCGTGTATCATACAACGACGGCACGAACGCAATACCCAAACCTAAACCAACCAAACCGCATAACAATTCGAGTGAAGAAACTTCTTGAACGATAAGTAATTGACGATTAAATCCGGCTTCGCGACACATTTGCTCAATTTCTTCAAAAATAGGATGAATGGATTTATTTATTTCAATCCATTTTTCATTTTTTAATTGTTCAAGTGTAAGGTGTGTTTCATGCGCCAAAATATGGCCGCTCGGTAAAATCACATTCAAGTAACCTTTCTTAAACGGTCGCGCCGATAATTCGGAAAATTTTAGGGGCAAAAGCGTAACGCCGACATCTATCGTTTCATTCATTAAAGCCTCTTGCACGTCAGTTGAACTTGTAAATTCTATAATTTTGATTTCACTTTCCGGAAATTCTAAAGTCAATAATTTTACTAATTCTACGGTGCGTTCTCGCAACAGCATTTTATAAACACCTAATTTTAAAATATTTTTTCTTTTTCCGACTTGGCGCGCTCTTTCCACTGCTTTTTCACTCAATTGTAAAATATGTCGTGCTTCTATGAGAAAAATTTTGCCGGCTTCGGTCAATTCTACTTTACGTTGATGCGTGCGCAAGGAACGCGAAAATAAATCCACTTCAATTTCATCTTCCAATGATTTTATTTGCTGACTTAATGCCGATTGCGATAAAAAAAGATTTTTACCGGCATTGCCGAAGTGTAATACTTCCGCTACTTCTACAAAATATTTGAGTTGACGCAATTCCATTTCAATAAGTTTTACTTATTACAAAAGTAATAATCACGATGAAGAGATAATAATTTTTTGTGCAATTTTGCATTACAATATCAAAAAAATAAAATAATATGGAAATTTTAGAAAAAAAAGAAAAAAAATCAATTATTAAAAATAATAGCGTTCAAGATTTTTTACCGCTTAACGGTACCGACTATATTGAGTTTTATGTCGGCAATGCCAAACAAGCTGCTTTATTTTACGAAAGCGTTTTTGGGTTTGAAATCATCGCTTATGCCGGACCGGAAACCGGTGTGCGCGACCGCGCGTCTTATGTTTTAAAACAAGGAAAAATTCGATTGGTATTAACGGCTTCGATGTTTCCGGAATCTGAAATCGCCGATCATGTGCGCAAACATGGCGACGGCGTAAAAGTGATGGCACTTTGGGTGGATGATGCGACAAAATCTTTTCGCAATACAATCAGTCGCGGTGCGATACCGATTGAAAATCCGAAAAAAATAAGTGATGAACATGGAGAAGTTATTACTGCTTCAATAAAAACTTACGGCGATACTATTCATACCTTTGTTGAACGCAAAAATTATCGCGGTGTTTTTTTGCCGGGATACGTGGCGCGCTCGTCAAAAAGTTTCAAAGGTGATGCAGGTTTGATGTATGTTGATCATTGCGTCGGCAATGTCGAACTCGGCAATATGAATCGATGGGTAAAATTTTATGAAGATGTGATGGGTTTTAAACTTTTGTTGACGTTTGATGACAAAGATATTTCTACTGAATACTCGGCGTTGATGTCGAAAGTAGTTTCAAACGGCAACGGCTATATCAAATTTCCGATTAACGAGCCGGCGCAAGGCAAAAAGAAATCGCAAATAGAAGAATACCTCGATTTTTATAAAGGTCCGGGCGTCCAACACATTGCAGTAGCTACGAATAATATCGTTCAAACCGTCACCGAATTAAAAAACAGAGGCGTAGAGTTTTTGAGTATTCCCGGCAATTATTACGACGAACTTTTACAGCGCGTCGGGCATATTGATGAAGACTTAAAGTCGTTGCGTGCTTTAAATATCCTCGTGGACAGAGATGAAGAAGGTTATTTACTTCAAATTTTTACAAAACCGGTGCAAGATCGTCCGACTGTATTTTTTGAAATTATTCAACGCAAAGGCGCAACTTCTTTCGGAAAAGGTAATTTCAAAGCTCTTTTTGAATCTATTGAACGCGAACAAGCGATACGGGGAAATTTGTAATTAGCTATGAGCTATTAGCCTTGAGCTGTGAGTTTTTATATTTGATACCTCACAACTCACAATTCAAAGCTAATAGCTCAAGTCTAATAGCTCACAGCTAAAATACTTAACCATGCCTATCTATCACAAACTTGGAAAAATTCCGGCGACACGTCACACGCAATTTGAAAAACCGAATGGCGGTGGCTTATATTACGAACAACTCTTTGGTACAATCGGTTTCGACGGTATGTCGTCATTGATGTATCACATTCATCGTCCGACACAAGTACGCGAAATTTTATCGGCGAAGGATGTGCAACCGAAAATTGCCGTAGAAAAAAATATCCAAGCGCGATTGCTAAAAGGTTTTCAAATTCCGCCGAAACCGGATTATTTAGAAAGCAGAATACCTCTATTAGTGAACACCGATGTACACATCAGTCTTGCCGCGCCGCAAAAATCACTAACAAATTATTTTTTCAAAAACGCCGATGCCGATGAACTTTTATTCGTGCATCGCGGTTCCGGCACTTTGCGTACACAATTGGGTAATATTCGATTTGAGTATGGCGATTATCTCATTATTCCGCGCGGTATCATTTATCAAATTGAGTTTGATAATTCGGATGCCGATAAAAATACCGATTTAGTTTCCAATAATTTTCTTTTAGTTGCCGAATCTTATCATCCTATTTATACGCCCAAACGTTACCGCAATTATTTCGGACAATTATCAGAACAGTCTCCCTATTGCGAACGCGATTATAAATTACCGGAAACGTTGGAGACACACGACGAGAAAGGCGATTTTATCGTAAAAATAAAAAAACAAGGCGTGTTATACGAAATGCTTTATCCGACACATCCTTTCGATGTGGTAGGTTGGGACGGCTATAATTTTCCTTACGGATTTTCTATCCACAATTTTGAACCGATAACCGGACGCGTACATCAGCCGCCGCCCGTGCATCAAACTTTTGAGACAAAAGCGTTTGTAGTGTGTTCCTTCGTTCCGCGTTTGTACGATTATCATCCGAAAGCTATTCCCGCGCCTTACAACCATTCTAATATCGATTCCGATGAAATGATTTATTAT
>JAYTIA010000524.1:0-3712 GCA_043732145.1 Saprospiraceae bacterium | reverse complement strand
AATTTTGAATTTTCCTTAGACGAAATTCACTGCAAATATAAAATAATTAATTAGAATTTGGCAACAGTATTTCTTCTCGACCCAAGCGTTTTGAGTATGCGCGTTTGGGATATTTTGGATATTTTAGTCGTCGGATATTTGATGTACACGGCGTACCAGCTTTTGCGCGGTTCGGTGGCAATTAATATTTTTATTGGAGTTGTGCTGCTCTATGTTGTTTGGTGGTTAGTACGCGCTTTAAAAATGGATTTACTGTCGCTGCTTTTGGGACAATTTGTGAGTGTGGGTGTAATTATAATTGCCATTGTTTTTCAACCGGAATTGCGAAGATTTTTACTTTTACTGGGCAATCAAACTTTGCGCGGCAGACTAAATTTTTTAAAATCTATTTCCGAGCGTAACTCTGATTGGCAAATTGAAACGCAACAAATAAAAAAAGCACTCTTGAATTTGAGTAAAAACCATACAGGCGTATTAATTATTTTAGCTAACGACATTCGCTTGCAATCTTACATTGATACGGGTTTATTGATTGATTCGAGAATTGATGGCACACTTCTGCAAAGTATTTTTAATAAAGATAGTCCTTTACATGACGGCGCAGTTATCATAGAAAATCACCGATTAAAAGCTGCCAAATGTATTTTACCGGTAAGCGATAACCAAAAATTGCCCGCCGAAGCCGGTTTGCGACATCGAGCAGCTCTCGGTATCAGTGAAGTTTCAAATGTCATGGCGTTTATAGTATCTGAAGAAACCGGAAAAATTTCAACTGCGTATCAAGGGAAATTACGTATGGATTTAGATGAAAAAACTTTAGATGAGGTTTTGAATGCTTTTTATAAATAGCAACCGAATTTATTAAAAGGCGTTATCTTTGTGAAAAATAATTTTATTTTTAAAACTTCTTTGTTAATTAATTAATTCTTGTAATTAATTCATGTAACATTAACAACTAATAAATCCATTTTGAGCGAAAAAGAACTGAATAAAAAAACGCTGAATTGGAATATCGGCGATAAAAAAAGTACCGGTTTAGATAAACCGATTGAGCAAGCTGTATTGATTTCCGTCATTAAAGGTAATCAAACAGAAGAATTAGTAACGGAATATCTTGATGAATTGGCTTTTCTGGCAGAAACTGCCGGTGCAAATGCCGTTAAACGCATCACGCAACGTTTGGAACATCCCGATGTGCGAACGTATTTCGGTAAAGGAAAAATTGACGAGGTGCGTCAATACATCGAATCGCATGAGGGCGTGACTTTGGCTATTTTCGATGATGACTTATCGCCGAAACAACAAGGCAATATTGAAGAGATTTTGAAAATAAAAGTATTGGACAGATCGAGTTTGATTCTCGATATTTTTGCCAATCGCGCTCAAACTGCGCAAGCACGCGCACAAGTAGAACTCGCACAAATGCAATATCTTTTGCCGCGCTTGCGCGGGTTATGGTCGCATTTGGAACGACAAAAAGGCGGTATAGGTATGCGCGGACCGGGTGAAAAAGAAATTGAAACGGACAGACGTATTGTGCGCGATAAAATTTCTTTTCTGAAAGGCGAATTGGAAACTATTGACCGTCAAGCACAAACGCAACGTAAACAACGTGGCGCACTTATTCGCGTTGCGATGGTTGGTTATACGAATGTAGGTAAATCAACTTTGATGAACACGTTGGCAAAATCGGATTTGTTGGCAGAAAATAAACTTTTTGCGACGCTTGATACGACGGTGCGCAAAGTTGTTTTTGAAAATATGCCTTTTCTTTTGTCAGATACAGTTGGGTTTATTCGCAAACTACCGCATCATCTCGTTGAAAGTTTTAAATCAACGCTTGACGAAACACGCGAAAGCGATATTTTACTGCACGTTGTAGATATGTCGCATCCGCAATTTGAAGATCAAATAAAAACGGTGCAACTCACATTGAAAGAACTTGGCGTTGACCAAAAACCGACGCTCATGGTTTTTAATAAAGTAGATGCCTACCGAAAAAGATATTTTGACGATTTGCTCGACGATAATACAAAGGCAGAAATTGAAATCGGTTTACTCGAAAAATTTACAAATAATTACGGACCGGCTGTTATTATTTCGGCAGAAACAAAAGAAAATTTTGAACTTTTCAAAGAAACTTTGACGCGCATGATTAAAGAACAGTATGTTGTGCGACATCCGCACCAAAGTCAAATGTGGTAAGTTTTAATTAGATTCAGGAAATAAATTTCAATTTTCAATTTTCAATTGTTTCAGAGTTTCTATGTCCGCAATCACTTCCGAATAAATTATGGGCGGTACATCGCCGAAATTTATTAAACGAAAATCGCTTTCATCACGTGGTTCATCGTAAAAATAACCGCCGAAACGGATTTTATTACCGGTAACAAACATTAATCCACCGAGTATCGCAGGTTCTTCGTAATAGCCGATACTCACGACACCGATTTGTTCTATGATAGCCGTTATATTTTCATCAGTAAAAGTTTTATAGTAACTCAAAATTCCGCCGCCATCACGCACCGATCCGCGTGACCAACCTTTTTTATCCAAAGTGCCAATAAAAGTAAAAGCATTTACTTTAATGCCTCGATAATTATTTGAAATTTTTACTTTTTTTTCAGTATCAACTATTTTGAAAATTTTCCTTTCCAATTGAGGAACAATAGGAGCAAGTTCTAAGTCGAACAAATAATTTTTCCAATGACTAATAGTTTCGGATTTAAGCAAGAGCGGATGAACGATACTTATTTTTTTATCCGGTTCTAAATTTATTTCATCACCGTCTTTATCAATGAGCGTTTGATCTTCTTGAACGGCGAAAGTTTTTTGCAAAATATTATGTTCATCATAAATGCCCCAAATTAAATGTACGGCATAAACAAACATCACAGGGTTATTCAAAAAAAGTACTTCCCATTTTTCTGAAGTCCAAAAACGTTGCGCGACTAAACACGATTCTAAACGCGGCGTTTGCGCGCTCACTATTTCTTTTATTTCTTTAGCAATAGTTTTAAATTCGTTTTTTAATTCTAATGATGCACCGCGTGGCAATACTTGGAGTAATAAATTATCTTCATTCAAAAAAGCAATTTTAAAATCATTGTCAATAAAAGCACGGTATGCATCACCTTTAATGTCAAAAACTTTAAATAATCCTTCGAAACCTAAATCCGGAATAATCGCATCCGATAAATCATTTTCGGAAACACCCATAAATTCTGCCACACTTTTGAAAGCCAAAGTAGCCGTTTTACCGATGCTCTTCGATTTATATTTTCTCGAAAAATAATCTACAATGCGTAAAGCTTTCGTGGAAGCATTTAAAACAATCGCTTGAACCGCATATTCTGCCATTTTCGGACGCGCATTGTTTAACCAACTGTTCGCTTTTGTTCTAAGTGTATCAATAATTTTATCGTTGCCAAGTACACTTGCCAAAGTCATACACCATTTATGTTTCGCTTCCGCACCGTTATCAAAAAAAAATTGTAGTAGCATGTCTGCAAAATCACTACTGCTTGTTTTATCAACTGCTTTTATGAGTTCTAAAGTTTCCGCATCTATACTGATGTCTTTCATGCGACTCATGCGATACAACAAGAAATGGATTTCTGTTTCGGTGAACTCATTTCCGGAGGTTTTTTTATAAAGTTTTGGAAAATTAATTTCTTTCAACCAATGCTCTATCGGTTTGTCAAGTTTTGAA
>JAYTIA010000523.1:0-9649 GCA_043732145.1 Saprospiraceae bacterium | reverse complement strand
AAAAACCGCGTGATGTGGACGCGCTCAGCAAATTTATCGAAAGAAATGGTACGCAATATACGCTCTAAGCCGCCTGATATTAATCTGGCGAGCAAAAGCACTATCAGCAGTACAATAATACCGACCAATAAATTAGGAATGGTATCTCTGAATTTTTCCGCAAACACGCGCAATGATTCAGTAAAGATGTACCAAAGTCTGTTTAATTCATTCATAATTTTAATAAGGATGAATGATGAAGGATGAAGGATGAAGGATGAATATTTTTCTTAAGATTCATCCTTCATCCTTCATCCTTCATCATCTTTTGCAGTTCTATATTTTTTCTCAAAATAATGAAACAGTTTTTCTTTTTCGTTACCGTAATTACTGCCCGGAAGTGCATTTATTATCTCTGCCTGCGATTCTAAAAATTTAGCCGTGAATAAATCCAAAAAATCAGCAATGAGAGACGTAGCATCTATTGTAGTAAATACTTCTCCTTTCAGATTCAGGTCTGCGACTGATGATTCCGTTTTTTCCTTTTTTTCTTCTAATTGTCGAAATAACGACTGTAATGTATTTTCTTGCATGAAAAAACAGCTTTGAGTTTTGAGCTTTGAGCTATTAAATTTCAGCCGCTCAAAGCTCACAGCTAAAAGCCTTTTCTTATATTATTTTATATAGTTGAAAACGATAGTTTTCTATATTTTAGAAACTTATAGCTCAAAGCTCACTGCTCATTGCCAAAGCCTTTTTCTTATACACCCTTTTCGCTACCACAATACCAATTTCATACAAAGAATAAAGCGGTACAAAAACCAATAATTGAGATACTACATCCGGCGAAGGCGTAATGACACCGGCGGCAATGAGTAATATAACTATCATGTGGCGACGATATTGTTTCAAAAAAGCCGGAGAAACGACACCCAATCGCGCTAAGAAATAAATGAGAATAGGTAATTCAAAAACCAAACCAATCGGCAACGTGAACATCGTCATGTAGCCGATATAAGAATTGAGTGTTACACTGCCGCCGACTCCGCCAATTGTATAACCCGCTAAAAAAGAAATAGCGAATGGTGCGATGATAAAATAACCGAACAAGACACCGAAAATAAAAAGTCCGGAACAAATACTCACAAAACCGGTCGCTGCTTTTGCTTCTTTATCCACCAACCCCGGTTTAATAAATTGCCACAATTGATAGAAAACATACGGACTCGCCAATATTAAACCCAAAACGATAGCAACTTGCGTTTGTTTAAAAAAAGTTTCGCCCATTTCGGTCGTAAACATCTTAAACTGCGGTGGCTTTTGGCACAAACTTGTTATACCTGTTTTTTGTGCCAATGCGCATAAAACGCGATAGGTAATAAAATCTTCGTTGCGCGGTGCATAAATAATTTTATCGAAAACCCAATCACCCGTTGAGAAAACCGCAATTACGCCAACTAATATCGCTATTAAAGATTTTATGAGCCGCGAACGCAATTCTTCTAAATGTTCCCAAAACGACATTTCGTCGCCTTTTTTAACTTCAGGTGCATCTACATCTACTTGGTCTAATGCCATGTTTTTTTTATTTTTAGTCACTGCAAAAATAGACTATTATCTATCATTATCAACGAAAAAAGAAAAACTAAAATGAAAAATGAAAGGTTTTTCGTTTTTCGTTGTCGTTTTTTGTTGTCGTGTACTAACAAATTAAATTTACTTTACTGTTCAAAGACAATTAAAATAAGAAAGTTTTATTAAAAAATCCATTTTTTTCATTTTTAAGCACATTAAAATATAAAATAATAATTATAATTGCTAAATTTGTTATCACAAGGAATGACGAAGAAATAAGTTCAACTGTTGACTTATTTCTTCGTCATTCCTTAGCACTATTGTTCATCGCTTTTAAAAACTATGTAAATGTTTCGTTCTTCTGTCAGACTAAGAACTGTATTATTCTTTCTGCTGTTTTTTTGTGTTTTAAACACAGTTCGTTCGCAAACTTTTGAGTTGGGCGTTTCAGTTGGTGCATCACTGTACCAAGGTGATTTGTCGGAAGATAATATTAATTTTAAAGGCATAAATGCTGCTTACGGAGCTTTTGTGCGTTACAATATTAATGAGCGTTTCAGTGTTTCCGGCAATTTTAATACCGGTACCCTTCAAGGCAGTGATGCCAATTCTTCCGAAGCCCTTGTTCGTCAACGCGGATTTTATTTCAAATCGGGTATTAAGGAGTTAGCTATTCTGGGTGAGTTTAATATTCTACCCATTGACCACAGAAAGCACAATTACGGTTTTTTTACGGGACGTTTTTCGCCTTATATTTCTGCCGGATTTGCTTTCGCGACTACAGACGGAACGCCTACTGCGCCTGCGGATAGGATACCTTACCCTTTTCCCGAAAAAAATGCACGTAATACGTTTATTTCGCTTGCTTTCGGATTGGGGGTAAAAGTGCAGTTAACGGATGAAATAAATGCGGGCTTTGATTTTGGTTGGCGACCGACGCTTTCAGATTATTTAGATGGCGTGAGTGTGAATGGTAATGCAAATAGAAATGATTGGTATTTTTTTACCAGTTTTAAAGTTTCTTATTTATTGGATTACAGAAACAGGTGAATGCAATTGCTGATTAATTACAAGTGATTTTTTATGTTGAGAGACTTTTAATTGTATTATGATTTTTAGTTAATTAATCTGATTGGCCACAAAAATCAAAAAGAAGAATCATCTACACTGCCTAACCATTTTGTAATTTCGCCAATCACAGATTCAACACAACCGTCTTCAAAAGGCGATTTTAAATCGGCGAGTTTGACTAAATCTAAAAAAGATAAACTACCCCCCGCTTTACACAAACGCACGTAATCAGTCCATGCTTGTTTGTGGTTGTCGCGGTCTTTTTTCCAAAATTGGAACGCGCAAATTTGTGCCAATGTATAATCAATATAATAAAATGGACTCGCAAAAATATGATTTTGCTTTTGCCAAAAACCACCGGCTTCTAAGTAAGCGTTGCCGTTGTAATCGCGTTGCGGAAGATATTTTTTTTCTAATTTTTTCCAAGCCGCATTGCGTTCCGCCGGTGTCATTTCCGGATTTTCATAAATAATATGCTGAAACTCATCAACCGCCACACCGTAAGGCAAAAATTGTAACGCTGCCGACAGATGAGCGAAACGGTATTTTTCCGTATCCACGCCGAAAAACAAATCCATCCAAGGCCAAGTAAAAAATTCCATACTCATCGAATGAATTTCGCAAGCTTCATAAGTCGGAAAAGTATATTCCAATAACGGCATATTTCTGCTCGAAAACATTTGAAACGCGTGACCGGCTTCGTGCGTCAGCACATCAATATCGCCGCTCGTGCCGTTGAAGTTGGAAAAAATATACGGTGCTTTATACTTTCCGATAAATGTGCAATAACCGCCGGTCGCTTTTCCGTCCCGATTTACTAAATCCATCAAATCGTGCATGCGCATGAATTTGAAAAATTTATTGGTTTCTGGCGATAGTTCGCCGTACATTTTTTCTGCGGCATTAATTATATCTTCCGGTGTTCCGGTCGGTTTCGGATTACCGGAATTGAAACGAAAATCTTCGTCAAAATTTTTTAATTTATCTAAACCTAAACGCTTCGCTTGACGCTCATATAAACCGCGAGACACCGGAACGATAAATTTTTCAATCTGTTGCCTGAATTTTTTCACCATCGATGCATCATAATCTGAACGCATCATGCGGACATAACCTAACTCCACGAAATTTTTATAGCCAAGTGCCAGAGCAATTTTATGGCGCACTTTTACCAAGTTATCAAAAATGGTTTCCATTTCCGTCTGATTATCCGAATAGAATTTCCATTTTGCTGCGTTGGCTTCTTGGCGCGTTATTCGATTTTTTTCGATTTCGAGCGGGTGAATGGTTGCCAGATTATACTTTTTATCTCGAAATTCGATTTCTGCCGTTGCTTTCAGCTTTTGATATTGGCTGGCTAATTTATTTTCCTCTTGCAGCAACGGAATAATTTCCGGTTGAAAAGTTTTAGTTTTCAGGTCGGCAATCGTAAAAAATTGTTTGCCGATGTGTGCTTCTAAAGCCGGACGAAACTTATGTGCCACTACTTTTTTATAATATTCCGTCTGATAATCTTCAACGACCGGCGCATTTTCGTCATAGAAATTATTTTCTCCATCGTAAAATGTATCGCGTGTATTGAGGCTGTGCCGCACTTGCCCGATAACCGCCATGGTTGAAAAATCGTTCTGTAATTTATTTATTTTTTCAATAGCGTCAATGGCAGCCGTTTCGTCTGAAACTGTTTCTAAGTTACAGTTAAACGTTTTAAATTTATTTTTCAAACGTGTTAAATTCGGACGTTTATAAGCGTATTCGGGAAAAGTCATGGTGATTGACAATTAATACGATTTATGATTTTTATATATTTTTTTGCGCCGTAAAATTATTTAATTTATAGGATAAAGTGAAAATTATTTTTTAAGATTGATTTAGAATTATATAATCGTCAAAATCTCTGCCCAATTATGTACCCGTCTATGCGTTTTATCGTTGCCGAAATAATTGTGTGGTTGAGTAAATAAAATTGTTTCGCCCGGAAAAGCATCTAAGTTTTTGAAATGGTCGTCAATCATGATATCCCCCGTAATCATCGTTTTCACACCGCAAAAAACCATTTGCTTCCACGAAATAAATGAGAAATGCTCCCTGAGCCAATCATATTTTTCTTCCAAGCTTTTTGGAAATTCTGTAGCCGACGAAACTATAAATAATTCATATTGAGTATTTAATTTTTTCAGAGCATCAATACTGCCTTCTATAACAGGCATTGTTCTAAAAAAACCGCGTTCATGAATATATTTACGCGCATTCTGAAAAGCGTCCAATTCAATTAGCCCACGTAAACTTTCGAGAGTACGTGCATTCGAACCAAATTCAGCCTTTTCATATTTCATAAATTGGGCGTAAACGTCACTCAAAACACCATCCATATCTACGAGTAATCTTTGTTTCATTACCGACCTGAGTTTTTAAAGTTTTAGAATTATATTGAAATTGAATTTTTAGAATCTAAAATCTAAAACTCAATGAGATTCCGCCGCCGCTTTTACTGTTGCGGCATCTACTTTTTTATTTTTCAATAAAAAGATTAGCGGGAAGATGACAATATAAAAAATACTGACAAGTCGGAAAGTATCGAGATAAGATAATAGATAGGCTTGTTTGTCAACTGCAAAATTGATATTAGCAGTGGCTTGAGTAGCTGCCGTTATAGCATCGCCGGTTTTTGAAACAAGGCCATTTGTTATGGTTGCAACTCTTTCTTGATACAGTGGATTAGTTGTATAAACATTTGCAATTAAATCATTGCGATGTTGAGCATAATGTGCTGCGATATAATTATTCGCCATGGCAATACCAAACGCACCACCAATTTGCCGGATCATATTATTAATGGCAATACCGGCAGGCAAATCTTTCGGCGGTAACCCGGCAACACCTTGATTGATGAGCGGCAATTGCAAAAACGATAAACCAAATGTACGCAATACTAAAACATAAAAAAAATCGCCGCGATTAGCGTCGGCAGTCATCATGCCGCCGTAAATACCGAACGCTATAAAAAATAAAAAACCGATGATGATAAATGTACGCGGCGGTGCGCCACCGGCCATCGCCCTGCCGACTATAGGAAATAAAAATACGGCAACTAATGTTGGCAGAATAATAGATAAACCCGTTTCTAAAGCCGTAAAACCGTTGATACGCTGCACCATGACGGGATAGACATAAACGGAAGTAAACAAACCGATACCTGCAACAAACGAAAAAATATTGGTGAGTGCTAAGTTTCTGTCTTTCAAAATTGATAACCGAACGGCAGGATTTGGAATTGTTAATTCGCGCCAAACAAATAAAGCAGAACCCATAACAGCAGAAACGGTAAGAATGCGAATCGTTTCGGAAGCAAACCAATCTTCGGATTCGCCACGCTCTAAAACATATTGCAACGAACCGATGCCGATAGCGAGAAGTAAAATGCCGATATAATCAATCTTAATTTCAGCTTTCGTTTTGCCTTCATTCGGTTTTTTATCAATAAAAGTATAAGCGAGGAAAGTTGCTAAAATGCCGACCGGCACATTTATAAAAAATATCCACGACCAATTATAATTTTGAATCACTAAACCGCCGACAGTTGGTCCGAGTGTAGGACCCATTACGACACCCATGCCGAAAATTCCGGCTGCAATCGGTTGCTGTTCTTTACTGAAAGTTTCAAATAAAATAGCTTGCGATGTAGAAAGTAAAGCACCGCCACCGATACCTTGAATAAATCGCCAGAAAACCAAAGTCGCTAAACTGCCTGACACGCCGCACATATAAGAGGCGAACGTGAAGAGTATCATTGAACTTATATAATAAGATTTTCTGCCGAAATATTGCGCTAAGAAACCTGTCAATGGAATGATAATAACGTTGGCAATCGCGTAAGATGTAATCACCCATGCCACGTCTTCGACATTCACGCCAAGACTACCCGCCATATCGAACAAAGCGACGTTTACGATAGATGTATCTAAAAGTTCCATTACTGCTGCAGTAATAACAGTAAGAACTATAATGACTTTAGCAAGTTTTGAAGCATTCATGTTGACGATTTTAGATTTTGGATTTTGGATTTTGGATTTAGATTTGGGATTTAAAATAGGACGGAAAAAATTTTTTCAATCTAAAACCCGAAATCTAAAATCCGAAATCACTTAACCGGCACTACTACGCTAACGCTCATACCGGGACGTAAAACGAAATTTGGATCTTTTTTATCTGTGATGATAATTTTAGTGGGTACGCGTTGTACCACTTTCACAAAATTACCGGTAGAGTTATCCGGTGGTAATAAACTGAATTTTGCTCCGGTTGCTCCGGAAAAACTTTCAATCGTACCTTCCAATTCTTTGTCTTTATAAGCATCCACTTTAATTTTTACTTTTTGTCCGACTGTCATTTTAGCGACTTGTGTTTCTTTAAAGTTAGCTACTACCCAAACTTCATCATTCTGAACCAATGTCATTAAAGGTTGACCGGCATTAACTAATTGTCCGACTTGAACACTTTTTCTCGAAATTTCACCACTAATGGGTGCAGTGATCGCCGTATAAGTTGCTTGTAGTTTTGCTAATTCTAATTCAGCTTTGCGTTGTTCCACTTGTGTTTTAGCGACCTCTACTTGTCTTTGAGCCGCGTTTACTTGTGTTTGAGCTGCTGTTTTTTGAAAACTGCCCGTACTAGCTTGTCTGCGCACAACCTCCACAGATTTTTGTGCCGTTTCTACTTGGCTTTGTGCAGCTACTAAAGCCGATTCGGCAGATTCTTTTTCTGCTTTTGCATTGTCCAACATTTGAGCCGGTGCTGATTTTTGTTCAACTAAAGTTTTATAGCGGTTATAATCTTGCGTAGCTTTCCAGATACGAATTTTTGCAGATTCTACATTCGCATTTGCAGTGGCAATTGCGGCATTCGAACTTTCGATACCGGCATTTTGTGCTTGAAAACTTGCATCGCTCGTTTTTTCATTCGCACCGGCTGTTCCGGCGTTTGCGGCAATTAAAGCGACATTGGATTCCGCATTTTTTACAGCATCTTGCGCTTGCAAGACTTTGATTTTTAAATCTCTGTCATCAATCGTGACAAGCGTATCGCCGATTTTCACGATTTGATTATCTTTTACTTTCACAGCCGTTACCCAACCGCCTGTTCGCGACAATACCGGAACAATGTTCGATTCGAGTTGTGAATTTTCGGTTTCTTCGTTGTGTAAAAGATAATTTACTTTTTGAAAACCGAAATAACCGCCTACTAATAATAAGCCGCCTAAGATAAAAGGCAAAGGACTTCTCTTTTGTTTGTCCACTATTGTTTTATTTTCTTCCATTGTTGAGCAAAATTTTGTCCGAAAATTTCAGAATTAAATCCGATTTTTCAGAATTTTTAATTTTAATTTTTTTTTAAATAAAGTGTTACTCAATTATATTGCCGTAAGACTTTCAGCCTATTTTTTATTTTTATTTTGTATCATCAACTATTAACCGTCAACCATTATCTGCCGCTTGCTTTTAAAAGTTTTCTATACGCCAATTCGGCATCGGCTTTGGTACTCTCTAGATTCAATTGCGCGTTAATAACTAAGGCATCGGCATCAAGTAATTCAACGATAGATGATAGTTGTACCTTATAACGATTGTTAATTACTCGTCGGTTTTCTTTTGTTTGTTCAATTGTTTTTTCCGACAATTTTATTTTTTCAAGTGCAGTTTGATACGCAAAATAAGAAGAACCTATTTCCATTTTTGCGGCATCAGTAAGTTGTTCTTTTATGGCATCGGCGACAGCTAAATTCGCTTTTGCTTCGTTGACTTGATATTTATTGGTGAATAAACTACTGATATTGTACGACAAAGAAACACCTAAATCCCAAGTACTTTTGAAAGCATCTTCCGGCGGAAAAACACGTTGGTTCGGACGGTTGTCGTACAAATTTGCGCCCACAGATACCAAAGGTAAATAAGCACCTTTCGCAACTTCTACCATTTTTTCTGTAGCTTGTTTGCGTAAATCTTGCGCAGCAATATCCGGTCGTGCTGCCGAAGCCGTTAAATAAGTATCTAAACCGGCTAAATTTTTTTCGGTAATAATTGAACTGCTATCCAATTCGATTTTTGTATCAGTAGGCAAACCCAACATTATACACAAATTGAAACGCGCCGTTTCAATCGCATTATTTATTTCTTGTTGAGATGTTTGAATTTGAGTCACTGCTAAATCGGCACGCATGACATCATTATCAATAGCCGTTCCGCTTGCCGTAAAATTTTTGGCGTCCGTTAAACGTCCACTGAAAACTTTAAAGTTTTCGTCAAGAACAAGTTTAGATTGTTGCAGTTTGTAGAGATTAATTACGGCAGCTTCAATATTGTTTTTAATTTCTAACTTATCTTTACTCACATCTAACTGCGCTGCTTTTTCTAACAACTCTGATGATTTGTAGAAATTTAGGGGTCTGCCGCCGGCATAAACGATTTGTTGCGCCGATAGTTTGAAGTAATATTGATTTAAAACCTGCGGATTTAATACAAACGGCGCGGCAGCTCCCGGAAAAGTTACAGAAAATGGTGTGATATTATCACTCACACGTGTGTAATTAGCGGATGCCGTTAAGTTCGGAATTTGTGCCGACCAATATTGTTCGCGTTTGGCTTTTGCAATATCAAGTTTGGCATTGCTCGCTTTCAGTTGTCGGCTGTTAGCAATACCTAAACGCACAGCTTCATCAATCGTAAGGTTTTTGCCGGTCGTTTGTGCCGAAATTGTCTTTATACAACTTAACACAAACACCGCACAAAAAAATAGTCGGGTGATTTTCGATTTTCGATTTTCGATTTTCGATTTTCGATTCTTTTTGCCGGTATCTGAGACCTGATACCTAAGATTGGTTTTTGTTTTGGACATCTTATTTTGTTTTTGACGATGGACGAATGACGATGGACGATAGATTATTTTGAAAACTTAAATTGAATTATCTTTTATAAAGTTTCTTATTTAATGATTCCTTTTTCTATTGTCTTTTGTCAATTGTCTATTG
>JAYTIA010000522.1:0-3731 GCA_043732145.1 Saprospiraceae bacterium | reverse complement strand
TTTTATTGCAGTTTAGTAGATGCCGGTCTATTTATGCAAACGATTCAATTCTTTTTGAGCCGCGTTTGCGATCGCTTTCTTCCAGTAAAGTTTTACGCAAGCGGATAGAATTGGGCGTTACTTCCACTAATTCATCTTCTTGAATATATTCTAAGGCTTCTTCAAGTGTAAATTTGCGCGGTGGAATCAAACGCATTTTTTCGTCCGTACCACTTGCACGCATATTCGTCAGTTTTTTAGTCAAAGTAACATTTACTAACAAATCGCCCGGACGTGAATGTTCACCAATAACTTGTCCCATATAAATTTTACTGCCCGGTTCAACGAAGAAACTGCCTCTGTCTTGTAAATTGTTGATAGAGTAGGGTATAGCTTCTCCTAATTCTTTTGAAATAATTGAACCATTCATACGACTCGGTATTTCTCCTTTCCATGATTGGAACTCGATAAAACGGTGCGTCATAATAATTTCACCTTGACATAAAGTTAAAAGTAACGAACGCAAACCGATAATACCTCGAGAAGGAATTTCAAATTTTAACAACATACGATCACCTTTCGGATCCATCGAAACCATTTGACCTTTACGGCGCGTAACAACATCAATTACTTTTCCGGAATGCTCGTCGGGTACATCAATATTTAATTCTTCTATCGGTTCGTGGCGTTTGCCGTCAATCATTTTCACAATAACTTGCGGTTGACCTATTTGCAATTCGTAACCCTCACGTCGCATCGTTTCAATAAGTACAGATAAATGTAATACACCGCGACCGAAAACTTTAAATGAATCCGCAGAATCAGTTTCTTCAACGCGTAACGCCAAGTTTTTTTCCAATTCTTTATTTAACCGATCTTTTACGTGACGGCTCGTAACGAATTTTCCTTCTTGACCGAAAAATGGCGAATCGTTAATCGTGAACAACATACTCATCGTCGGTTCATCAATATTAATTGTTGGTAGCGGTTCCGGATTTTCCCAATCGGCAATTGTATCGCCGATATCAAAACCATCAACACCAACTACTGCACAAATATCGCCGGCGTTCACCGAATCCACTTTTACTTTTGCCAAACCGACAAAAACAAAAAGTTCTTTAATTTTCGATTTTTGGAAAGTACCGTCACGTTTACATAAAGTCACATTCATACCCGGTTTCAAAACACCGCGACTGATACGACCAATTGCAATACGACCGATATAATTTGAATAATCCAAAGAAGTAATCAGCATCTGCACCGTTCCGACAATATCTGCTTTCGGGGGCGGAATATGTAAAACGATTTCGTCAAGCAAGTAAGAAATATCTGTTGTAGGTTTCGTCCAATCTGAACTCATCCAATTGTTTTTGGCTGAACCGAAAACGACCGGAAAATCTAATTGTTCTTCCGTTGCATCAAGCGAGAACATTAAATCGAAAACTTGTTCGTGTGCAATATCCGGCGTACAGTTTTGTTTATCTACTTTATTCACCACCACAATCGGTTTCAAACCCAACTGAATGGCTTTTTGCAAAACGAAACGTGTTTGCGGCATCGGACCCTCAAAGGCATCCACTAAAAGTAAAACGCCGTCGCACATATTAAGTACGCGCTCTACTTCGCCGCCGAAATCACTGTGACCTGGTGTGTCAATAATATTGATTTTATAATCTTTATAAATAATGGAAACATTTTTCGCTAAAATAGTGATGCCGCGTTCTTTTTCTAAGTCATTACTGTCCATAATAAGTTCGCCGAAAGTTTCATGATCTTTAAAAACATGACCGGCAAGAATCATTTTGTCCACAAGTGTCGTTTTACCGTGGTCAACGTGCGCAATAATCGCAATATTTCTGATATTCATTAATAAAAATTTTCGTGTTGAATGGGGAAAAGAAAATTTTTCCTTTTCGCGGCGCAAAGTTAATACCTTTTTGTGTGAAAAACTTGTTTTAAGATATTAAGAGTAGGTAAATTTTATTAATGATATTTTTTAGTGATTATTTGAAGAAGTATTTTATAATAACATTTTTAAGTTTTAAAAAAAGATAACGGAGAAATTATATTGCCCTTAACATCAACTCCGATTAAGCTCAAATAAAATTATAACAGGGTGAAAAAAATTAAAAAAAAATCCCTTACGTATTATTTTTACCATACTTTTGTATTAATTTTAACAACTCAATAACTAATATTTCCGAACAGTTAACTTACCCGATTTTGTATTCGAAATTAAAAATAGCATTAGTAGCCAATTCTACTTGGAATATATACAATTTTCGACTTAATATCATCGAAAAATTGTTGGCTGAAGGTTTCGATGTCATTGTTTTGGCACCGAATGATAGTTATATTACTTACCTCAATCAATTTCCTCAAGTAAAACATATTGCTGTAAAAGAATTATCTCGTAAAGGATTGAACCCTATTCAGGATTTAAAGTTACTCTCCGAACTGCGCACGATTTTTAAAAAAGAGCAACCAGATTTAATTTTAAACTACACAGTTAAGCCAAATATCTACGGCGGGTTGGCGGCAATGCTGACACAATCGAGATATATTGGCGTTATTACCGGCTTGGGATATACTTTTTTGCACAACGGATTAATTTATAAATTCACTAAAGTTTTATATCGGTTGGCATTTAAACACGCATCGAAAGTTGTTTTTGAAAATATAGACGACCGTATTTTGTTTAATGATTTAAATATTGTATCGCCGGAAAAATCTATTTCCATTAAAGGTTGCGGTATTAATACACAACATTTTAAATTAATTGTTCCGCCAAATACGCACCGTTCTTATCGCGTTTTTAGTTTTGTCGGCAGATTTTTATATGATAAAGGCATCAAAGAATTTGTTGAGGCAGCGCAGATTGTGAAAAAAAAACATCCTAAAACGCAATTTTGGTTAATCGGTTCAATAGATAAAGAAAATCCGTCAGCGGTTGACGCATCGGAATTGCAATCTTGGATTGATAAAGGCATCGTCATTTATAAAGGTCAAGCAGAAGATGTACGTCCGTTTATTGCAGACAGTGATTGCATCGTTTGTCCGTCGTACAGAGAAGCAATTGCCCGCGTCATTCAAGAAGGTATGGCTATGGAAAAAGCCGTTATCACGACTGATGTTGCCGGTTGCAGAGAAGCAATTGAAGAAGGGAAGAACGGTTATACTGTTAGAGCAAAAGATGTAAAAAATTTAGCGGACGCTATGTTTCGAATCGCTGAAATGCCTTACACGGATTTAATTAAATTCGGAAAATACGGTCGAAGAAAAGTGGAAAGAGAATTTAATGACCGACTTATTGCGCGACAGTTTTATCAAATTATCAACGAGGCTTTAGGTATCAGTAACGAACCGGAAGATATTCTTAACCTGAAAAATAAAAATACCGATTCGATTATACGCCGCAAATGAGATTGGAAACAAATGGTAGATTCAAAAATTTTAATGCTCGCGTATTATTATCCACCCGTAAATACAGTCAGTGTTTTAAGAAACTATCAAATTTCAAAAGAATTTTCCAAATATTTTTCTTGCGTTTATTTGATTTCTTCAACCAATAGAAAGCGATTAAATACCTCCGATTTACTTCTGCCGGAAATTGATATTTTCGACGCTTTTACGCTCGACTATAAAACAATTCTGTCTCTAAAAAAAAATAAAAATGTTAATTTGCCTCAAACAAGTAAACAAAACAAGTTCGCTGCTTTATTTATAAAACTTTCGCGTTCCGTTCCTTTTAC
>JAYTIA010000521.1:0-9664 GCA_043732145.1 Saprospiraceae bacterium | reverse complement strand
TTCAGTTTGTGTAAATTACAAAAATGATTGCGCATCAGGTCCGCAAAAGTGTTTGACTGCGCCTATTGCAGCTCTCAGTACGGTATTCTCACCAACGATTTATTTATGTCCGGGCGATTCGCATACTTTTCCGGACGGACAATTAGCAGATAATACCACGCCACCAAATACCGATCAAAATCAAAATTTTGCATATACTGTAAAAGGCAAAGCAGGTGCTTGCGATACAAATTTCAATGTCAGTGTCATCAGTTATGCTAATCGACGCGCCAATAAATCTTATTTTCTAAAACCGGGAATGGGTATTACGATTGGCAACAATTTAGTTTTTCAGACTGCCGACTGCGCACCAAAAACCGGTACACAAAGTTTAACGCACTCAGCACTCAACGGTTGTGACAGCACAGTGAACTATAGTATTTATAATGCTAAACAAACTTACACTTTATCGGCTACTACTGTTACCATTGCTTGCGGCAACTCAAAAAACGTGAGCGTTACGGCGAGTGATACTTGTAACGGTGTTGTTCATCTAAAAACTTATTCGTGGCTCTATCAGCCGGATTCTTTAACCGCTCCAACGATTATAACGGGCAGCAACACGAACACGCAATCAGTATCTCAAACAGGTATTTATTCGGTGGTGATTAGAGATTCGGTTTTTCTAAAATTACAACCGGCTTTGGGTTATGCTATCTTCAACGATACACTTAAAGTGACGGTTACCGGTTCAGGCGTTGTACCGGCACCGGCACAACCGGTTCTTATAAATGGAGTATCTTCTCAAAATCTTTGCCAAGGCAGTGCAACGAAATTTATAATTAATAAAGTTACAAACGCTACGAAATATAACTGGTCAACACAAAATGGCGGAAAAATAACGGAAGTTATAGGGATAAATGATACAAGCGTGGTAATAACCTGGGCGAATAACGTGTCGAGCGACGTGGTTAGTGTCACACCTTCCAACAATTGTTCGAATGGAACGGCGCAAACACTCAACATCACATTTATCAATTTTGCGAATTTGAGTGCGGGACCGGATTCTATAGTTTGTGATACTGTCGTAAAATTATACGGTACATCAAGTACTGTCGGAGCAGGCGGAAAAGGTTCTTGGTCAAATTTATTTTCCAATGCACGTTTTGCGAATTTCACTGATGCTTCAAATATAAATACACCTATCAACGTGCCGGCATCCGGTGTTTATAATTTAATTTGGACGGAACAGTATTCCGGTTGTACGCGCTCTGATACCGTTGCCATCACATTTACTGCTCCGCCAAAAATCACTAACGCTGTGGATAGTTGTAGTCCGGACAGGTCGAAAGTATATGTACGTTTTATTTTGGCTCAAGGCAATCCGCCTTTTACTATTAAAAATATTAATGCCGGCACCACCAACACATTCAATCAATTAGGGCAATTTCAAACAAATGCGATTGCACCGGGCAGTTATAAATTCAGCGTAACAGATAGTAAAAGTTGTATAGCTCCACTTATCAGCGGTACGCAATTGTGTAATATCTGTAACAACAAAACGGGCAATATGAATTTAACGCCTATCAGTATTTGCGGCAGCGATACAGCACGCGCTACTTATTTAGGTGGATTTGTAAACAGTGGGAAAGATACTTTGGAGTTTGTTTTATATAAAAAAACGCCGCAATCGGGAATTATTGCGCGAAGTTACACACCGAAATTTGCATTTCAAGCCGGTATGCAATACGATTCAACTTACTATATCGCAGCCGTTTCAGGTTTAGACAGCAGCGCACACGTTACTTTTAATGATTTATGTTTTGCGCCGAGTGTCGGTGTACCTCTGGTTTTTCACAAAAAACCGACTGCTAATATCCTTACACAAGATACACTACTTTGTGCCGGTACTTGTGCCAAACTCACGTATCTGTTTACCGGTGCAACACCTTATACTTTGCGTATCCGTTTAACGGATAGTTTATCACGCGATTCGTTATTGGTAAGTTTGAAGAATAACTATATTGGTACGCTTTGTCCCGGTGCAAATACGACTTTGAGATTGAAATCGGTAGTAGATTCGCTTGGTTGTCAAGATACTTCTTTAATGCAAGTAATTAATTTTAAAGTTTTTCCGCTGACAAAAGCAGGGACAGCTTTGCCTGACATGACTGTTTGCGGTTCAATGGATACTACAATTGCGCTACTTACTCGTTTACAAAATGCTTCTATCGGCGGTATATGGAAAGAAAGTTCAGTGGTAAAATCAACAGGCAGAGCTTTTAATGCAGTTGCGGGTACATTTAATCCGAAAGGGCAAACATCCGGAACTTATAAATTTCAATACATTAAATCACCGGCTGCCGGATCAAATTGCTTTCCTGATACAGCAACCGTTAATATAAAAATTTCGCAAACACCGGTGGCAGATGCCGGCAAAAGCGATACGATTAGGTGCGATCATAGAACCATAAATATCGGCGGCAATCGCACTACTACCGGTGACAGTATTCTTATTTCTTGGAAAGGAAACGGCTTGAGCGGAAATTCTTCGGTGCAAACTGTCAACCAAGCCGGTACTTATACGATTGCAGTCAGTTCCGGTGCTTGCATTGCTATTGATTCCGTCATCATTTCTATTGATACAACGGCTCCACGTGCGGTAATAAAACCGTTGACTAATGCTATATTGAACTGTGTGATAGATTCTTTAATTTTAGATGGTTCAGCTTCTTCACCTCGCGGACAAATTCAATATCTTTGGACTAATAACGGCGTACCTTTTGATTTTCAACCAATAACTAAAGCACAAAGTGGCGGGTCTTATCAACTCAAAATCACGCGTCTTTCAAACGGTTGTACGAGTTTAGATACGATTTACATAACAGAAAACAGAACAAAACCTACGTTGAACGTTCAAAAACCAGGTAATATTTCGTGTCGAGATTCCATTATTAAATTAGACGCGACAGCTTCGTCTTCGGGTAGGAATTTTATTTTAAAATGGACATCTTCGCGCGGCGGTTTGTTTGCATCAGATTCTACGACCCTATTACCGAAGGTTAAACGCGGCGGTGACTATACGCTCGTTATTACAGATACTTCCAACAAATGCGTTGATTCATTACTCACGACCGTTAATGTGGACACACTAACGCCATATGCCACAGCCTTCGCCTCCGATACCTTGAATTGCAGAAACACCACCGTTTCTGTCAGTGCGCGTGGTTCCTCACTCGGTTCGGGTTTAACGTATCAATGGATTGCGCGACCGGGGCATATCGTTGCAGGCGATAATACTTTAAACGCCACTGTAGACGAACCCGGTACTTATATTTTTGTTGCGGCAAATAATATTTCCGGTTGTGCTGCGATAGATACCGTCACTGTATTTCAGAGTTCGCGACGACCGACGGCTTTGAGTATCATTACAAAAAAGCCATCATGTTATGGCGATTGCGACGCAGCTTTTAAAATAGATACCGTCGTCGGCGGCACAAGTCCTTATTTATATTCTTTGGACACGAAAGTATTCACGGGTAAAAACATTTTTCCCAATTTATGCGCCGGCAGTTATCATTTATCTATTCAAGATGCGAGTGGTTGTAAAAAAGACACGACGTTTTCTATCAATCAAGATCGACAACTTTCTGCATCCTTGGGTCAAGATACAACGCTGCGTTTGGGCGACAGTATTTTATTGCACATTTACACCAATGCAGACAGTATCATCACTACCACTTGGTCGTCGTATAGTGATTCTGTTTGTGCAAAAGCTACTGTTTGTTTCGAGCAGTGGGTAAAACCCGTTACGTTAACAACCTATTATGTTCACGTCATCGATAAAAATAATTGCGTTACCGACGGTAAAATAAATATCAACATTGATAAAAAACGTCCTATCTATATACCGACTGCTTTTACGCCCAACAATGACAGCAACAACGATATTTTTTATATTTACAGCACACAAGTTGTGCAGGTCGTTAAAGAGTTTACCATTTACGATCGTTGGGGTGAAGCCATGTTTGGTCAACAAAATTTTAAACCCGATGATCCGACTTTCGGTTGGGATGGAAATTTTAAAGGTAAAGAGGCTCCTTCAGGTGTTTATCTTTATTATATCACTGTTCAATATCAAGACGGCACGACTGAAACAATTAGCGGAAACGTAACTTTGATAAGATAATGAGCGAATGTTATTCCAAAACAACCGCGTTAGCGGTTCCCTGTTTATTTACTCTATAAACAGGGAACCGTTAACGCGGTTTTCAATTCAAATACATAACCGGCAACACAGGCAATTAATTTTTAGATAATTATGCTAATACTTATTCTACATTTCTCTAAGCATTAATTCAACATTCTTGTCATGGAAACGTCGCATAATGCGCGGAAAATTATAGCATTGAATGTAATCTTCGAATATAAAAGGTTTGTCATAATTTTTTATGGAAGCACGAACTGAATCAATATAAGCTCGCGCATCGTGTATTCTTTTCAAAGTGTCAATGTTTAAATTCTTTGAATTATTAGGTGATACAATATCTCCATGTCCGCAAATCATTACTTTTATTTTTTTTGTGTTCAAAATTGATACCGTTTTATTCAGCGATTCTTCATATCCGGTACTGCTGAAATAAATATAAGGAAACTCAACGCTGCACAAATAGTCGCCGGCAATAAAAATATCATCGTCAATAATGGTAAAAATACCGTCCGGATTGTGTCCGGGTGCCAGTAAAAAACTGAGATTGGTTTTACCGATACTCATTACTTGATTGTCGTGTTCGATAACGTGCGTGACCTGCGGATATACGATTTCATAATCTCTGACGATATAATAATCGTCATCGAAAGCACGAATTTGTTCTAAATTTTTTTCTTTATCCGAATTTTCTACAAAAGCACGCGAAGCGATAACGCCGACCGCCTCCGGAAATGCACCATAACCAATGATGTGATCGTAATCGGAATGTGTAAATAGTAAATAAATCGGTTTATCGCCACATTTTTTTACGTGTTTTTTTATCGCCGCAATTTCATCAGGCAACCAATTCGGGTCAACTACGATGATACAATCATCTGTGTTGACAACTGTTGCATTGGTTTGAAATAAAGCACTTTGAAAAACGCAAAGTCGTGGGGATTTGTAAAGTATTTTCATCTGCAAAATTATTAGAGTTGATCCTAAACAAGTTTTCTCTTAATTCACTTTATACATCCGATTAGCAGAACTGATATAATCAATAGGATCAAAAGTTTTATCGAATAAATCTTTGAGTTCCGTAAGTTTCGATTCGAGGCTTGTAATTTTTGCACCTAAGTCGGCATCGGATTTATATTTTTTAATCAAGTCGGTGTATTTATCCATATTCTCGCTGATGCGCATCGTGATTCTGCCGAAACGCAATTTTAAAGATTGGATATCCATTTCTTGATAATAAACTGGTTCTTTCCAATCTTTCGGATGTACTGCTTTTTGGGCGAATACAAAATCCGATGCTTTTTGCGAGAGTGCTTGCACATATTTTACGCGACTATTCGCGTCATACTCTTTAGTAAATTGTGTTTGAAAATCGGGCTTGGAAATAGTTAGCAGCGTTAAATTTTTATTCAAAGTTTGGTCGTACAGCGATTGCAGCCCGTCTAACTCTTTCGTGATACTTTGCCATTCGTTGTCAATCAAATTTTTATCGTGCGTAAACTGACTGAGTTTAGCCGTTAAGACAAACATTTTTTCGCTTTCGGTGCGCAATTCTTTTTTGTTTTTTCCCAACGAATTAATATAGCTACCAATACCTTGAAACATAGATTGCGCCAACGGTCCGGCAAACGGCGCACCTTTTGTAATGTCGCCGGCAAGCGCAATAAGTTTACTCAACACCAACAAATGCGAATCTTTCGATTTTTGATCTTCTATATAAACCTTAAAAGTTTTGAACCACACATCGTAACCCGGATAATTCATCGGATTACCCGCATCCGTCATGGAAGAAAAAAAGTTTTTGGCAACGTCGAATAATAAGAGCGGTTTTATTTCTCTGTCCATAGAAACTAAATTCACAACGGCTGATTGATAATTGGCTTGATAAACATTGAGTTCATTTTCTTCCAAAGTCGTTTGCCGCTTTTCTAAAGATTGCACCCGCTCATACAATTTATCCGCCTTATCGGAAGCACTGCGCGACGAAACAATGGCGCGATCTAAATTATCTAATTTAGCATCTAAACGCGACACCGTCGAGTCTAACGATTTTGTTTTTCGGTCTAATTTGTTTTGTATCTCTGTCAGAGCTTGTTCGCGTATTTTTTTATCTGTTAAAGTATCTATTTGACAGAAAACAGAAGTAGCATTGATCAATAACAGGCAAGTCCGGAGTATTCTTTTCATTGAGTCGGTTTTATTTTTGGATTTGGAAGAAGCACACGTATGATATACGATTTTTGAAAATATTTGTTGTTGGAGATTTTAATAAATTTTCCCTTTCCAAAAAATTAAATAATCCGGATAAATGATTTTTCGGAAAAGTGTAAAAAAGTTTTCGCGATTAAAAAATTTATTTTTTTGCCGACGTTTATTAAAAGTTTTTTGTGCGCCTTGTTCGGCGATAAAATTTTTTTGCAGTGCCGGAATATATACGCCGTAGATTTTGTGGCGCAAAATCCCGGTCAACCTAAAATGGTACATACTTGTTCCGACTGTGAACAACCAGGATTTGCGTTGCTTCAAACTTGAAAAATGATAAAAAACGAGTGGTGCTTTGAGCCTTGAGCTTTTAGCTTTGAGCTTTGAGCTTACAAGTATTTGCGGCTCAAAGCTCAAAGCTAAAAGCTCAAAGCTTAATTCATAATCTCCCACATTCCAAGGCGCAAGATTGGCACCGGGTTGCTCAATTACTTTGAGATTAGAGTATTGCGCTTGCCATTTATCCAAATATTTTTGATCGGCGTAGCGCGTGGGTTCTACTTTATCGTAACACCAATCTAGACAATCGTCGCGCCACTGTTTCAAACACGCCAAGCCTTGTTCACTCCTTCGGAAACTAACCCAACCGACATTGTAAATACCGTGAATTTCATATTTTTTCTTCCAACCCGTGAGTTTATGACTGATAATGCCGATGTCATGATTACTTAATTCATCGAAAATATATTGCGGATTATCAAAAAAATATAAATCCGAATCCAAGTAGGTGAGTAAATCTATTTCCGGATAAGTATCAAATAGATGCATCAAAACAGACGGACCTAAAGTAAAGATATATTCCACTTTTGAGCGTGTCGGTTTTACTTTCAATAAATCGGGATTGGTTTTTTCATATTCCGAAAAGGAAATCGCTATTACTTTCGGCAATTTTTTTTCACTCACACGTTGAAAAGCAACATCGTCCAGACAAACTGCATAAAAAACAAAATCGTTGCAATGCGTTTGCAACGATTCATACAAGGTCAAGAAAAAGTGAATATAGTTTTTGTCGAAGTAGGTAGCAAAAAATTTCATAAAGTCGGTTAGTCGATTAGTCGGTTAGTCAGTTGTTCGGTTTGCCGGTTCATTTCAGACTAACTGACTAATCGACTAACCGACTAAACTATTTTATTTGTTTTTCCGTTTCTTTAAATACTACGCCATAATCTTCCAGTTCTTTCAGAACCGGATCATAGACTTCTTTCATCACCGGAATGTTGACTCCGATAGAATTTATATTGCCGAGCATGACATGTTTTACAAAAATACCGAGCGGCAAACCGACCAAACGCGACATCGCCGTGTGTTCGCCGTCAATGCCTTTCATGGTGAGTGTTGAAATGAGGCGATAATTTTTGCGAGCCAATTCATATTCCAATTCGTGCTGCATAATCACCATGTCTTTATCATTTTTTTGCAGTTTCCATTTTTCGAGCAATAAATTTTCGAGAATAAGTGAAGGCGTGGCACTTTTCATTCTGATTTTCTTTTTCGTGAATAAACCGAGCCATTCTAAATTCTTTATAACATCCGAATCAACCGTTTCGCCGATAAGATGTGCAATTTTTTCTTTCAAACTGCCCCCGATTAATGAATTGGAAACGTACGCATCAAGCAATTCATGATAAGTAATTTCTTCGGAGTCAAGTATCGGAAAAGAGCCGTCTGTTAAACCGATATTCACCAAAGCATTCCAAGATTTACAAAAACCTTTACGACGAATTGTACCGCGCACCAAATTATTTATCGGGCCTAAATCATATAAATCGCGGTACAGTAATGAATCGCGATTAACATAAGCTTCATATTCTTCTTTTGAATCTTGCACTTCTAAAGGTTGTGCTTCGGCGAAAATACGGTTGTAAGGTACATATTTTAATTTTCCGTCTTCGAGATATTGCGCCGTACCTTGTCCCGCTAAAACTACATTGCGCGGACTCCATGAAAATTTATAATGCCATGGATTGTCGTCACTTTCCGGCGAAACCAACCCACCAGTATAAGATTTAAAAGATTTGAGGCGACCGCCTTTTGCTTTTATTTGATCAATTTTTTGTTTGCCGCTCATGTGATCAATTCCCGGATCCAGACCCATTTCACCCATAAAAATCAAAGCACGCTCACGTGCTTCATCACCCAAAGCATACAGTTGTTTGGAAATATACGATGCCGTGATTAAATGTTTTTTCAGTTTCAAACAATCTTGGGCGACTTCAAGGTGTAAATGCGCGGGCAATAAAGAAACAACGACATCGGCGCGACCGATGAGTTCACGTCTGTCATTTACTTTGAGTGCATCGAGCCAAGTACCGCGTCCATTCGGATGATTATTAACGCGGCGTGTTGCTAATTCATGGTCTGCATCTGCTACCGTGACGTGCCAATTATAAATTTGTGCTTGCGCCAAAACATAATCAATTAAAGCGGATGATGAGCGACCGGCACCTATAATTAAGATATTATTCATATTAAGGGACAATGGACTTACTGACGGTGGACTTACTGATTATGGATATTATAATTTATTTCTATCGTCAGTAAGTTCACCGTCAGTAAGTCTATTTTTTAATTAAAAAATCACGCACTAAATTTTCTGCTTTTATAAGCGCGTCTTGTAAATTATCGTTGACAATAGTTGCGTTGAAACGCGGTGCATAAGTTAATTCTTCTTCGGCACGTTCCATGCGTTGATTCAACGTTTGCGGCGTTTCCGTGTTACGTTGTCTCAAACGTTCTAGCAAAATTTCTTTTGATGGCGGCATTATAAAAATTGACAGGGAAGCTGCCGGATATGCTTTTTGAATATTCACTGCACCCTTGACCTCCACGTCAAAAATAATACATTTACCTTGCTGCCATAAACGTTCCAATTCCGATTTTAATGTGCCATAAAAACGACCGGTATAAACTTCTTCATACTCCAAAAATTCTTTACTTGCTATTTTATTTTTAAAATCTTCCGAAGAAATAAAATAATAGTCTACGCCGTCTGTTTCTTTCTCGCGTTTAGGTCTGTTCGTTGCAGAAATTGAAAACGCTAATTCCGGAAAAGTATCTATTAAATGGTGTACAATCGTCGTTTTTCCCGCTCCCGACGGTGCCGTCACAATGATAAGTTTATTTTTATGTTTTTTCATGGTTAGTCGGTTAGTCGGTTAGTCGGTTAGTCGGTTAGTCGGTTAGTCGGTTAGTCGGTTAGTCGGTTAGTCGGTTAGT
>JAYTIA010000520.1:0-3739 GCA_043732145.1 Saprospiraceae bacterium | reverse complement strand
AGATTGACGGGATGACTGCAAGGCGTTGCAATGCCGCAGCCTTTTGTTTCAAAAGAAACAGCAACCGCTTCGCTCAAAGTATTGTCGCATTGCGCTTGTAAATATGCCGATATTTTTTTGCAACGGGGCAAACTTACAATAGCAGAAGCATCAGATGTATTAATAATTTTTTTGAAAGAACTGTCGGAGCTTACAATAGTTAAAACAACTTTTGTACTTGTGCCGGGTGTTAATGCCCATTTAAAATAAGCGACTGTATCGTTGCTGTAAATGCCTCCATCGAAAGCGACGGGTTTCGAGCACGCCAAAATTTTATCATCATCCAAAGGTTTTGCCGTTAAAAACGAAGCATAAGCGCACAAGAAAAAAAGCGTGGAGAATAATTTTAGTTTCATTCTGTAAAGATGGTTAGTGAAAATTAAAAAAAATATTTTGCAGGGAGGAAAATCAAAAAATATTACAAATGTATATACTTAATAATTGCAAGAGCATTTTGTTTTCTTTTTCGCTGCTTTGATTCCACTAAAAAATAAAACGATCTACAGATTTTTTTTTCTGTACACCGTTTTATTTTATATCTCATTACTTCTAAAAAATTCACACACCAAACTGCGTCAAATGATGATCCAAATGTTTGTAAAACATATTATTCCATTCGGCAATTGACAATTTTCCGAAAGAAAGCGACTCTTTTCCTTGAAAATGATTTTCACCCAATGCCTGTGTTCTATTCACGTAAGCAATTAAACGTTTTTTTTCTTCATCAAAATTTTTGGCATCTGTTATCAGAAACGCCGGAGCTGTTCTGAGATTTTTTTTATACGGTTTTTCACCGACAACGGTTTCTTTCGCCATCAGCTTTATCATAAATCGCATAAAAGCATTTGGTTTCGGATGTTTATTGTCGTACAACATTTCGTAAGTAACGTTACAATGCGCCAACATTTGGGCGACAGCCATTTTGCCCCAAACGGGTTGTAAATCGGGTTTCAGTTTATTTATTCTTTCTATCACGCCGTCTGAAACTGATTTGGAAAAAATATTTGGTAGAGCCATAGGTTTAATTGTTAATTTAAGCTGTATTCGCTTTAAATTTCAATAAAAAGCTAAAAAATAAGCCGTTATTCATACAGAATAGAATTGGATATCACTACAACGTCTTCAAAAACTTCGGAGCCTCACGTTTTTTCGTTGCTTGTTCAAAAGCATACGCTAATGAAATAATTTTAGCTTCGTCCCAAGCCGTACTGATGAAAGAAAAACCCACCGGCAATTCCAAAACTTTCCCCATCGGAACGGTGATGTGCGGATAACCTGCCATCGCTGCGGGCGATGTGAAACTGAATCCGGTGTCGTAATCCCCGTTGATAGGATCAATGCAACCCGGCAAACCCACACTCGTTCCGGCAATCGCATCTAATTTATTCGTTTTTAAAATATCATCAATAATTTTTTTTGCACCGAGCGATTTTTGCAGCGCGTCTTTATAGGCTTTGGTATTCAAATCGCCTTTGGCTTCGCACTGCTCTAAAATTTCTTGTTTGAAATAAGGCATTGCTGTTGCTTCATTTTGTTTATTGAAAGCGATCACATCTTTCAGCGATTTCACTTTAGCATTGCCGGTTGATAGATATTTATTCACACCGTCTTTAAATTCGTATTTCAAAATTTCAAATTCCGCATCACCGAGTGGACGCACGAGTTTTACGAGTTCAATTTCAATCACCGTTGCGCCTTGCGCTTTCAAAACTTCAATCGCTTGTGTGTAAAGTGCGACAACACCCTCATGTCCTTTCAAAAAAGATTTTTCTATACCGATACGTTTACCTTTGAGGGCGCCTGCGTTTAAGTTTTTTGTAAAATCTTTTTCCATTTTTGCTTCTTTCATTTCCGGCGTATCTTCACTGTCACCGCCCGAGAGCGCACTCAATAAAATTGCGGCATCGCGCACCGTGCGTGCCATCGGTCCGGCAGTATCTTGCGTTGCGGAGATAGGAATGATGCCGTTGCGACTCCACAAACCCACCGTAGGTTTTATGCCGACAAGTCCGCAATGCGACGACGGCGCAATAATAGAACCATCTGTTTCAGTGCCGATACCGATTACACATAAATTTGCCGACACCGCCGCTCCCGTTCCGGAACTTGAACCACTCGGATTTCTGTCGAGTACATACGGATTGTGCGTTTGTCCGCCGCGACTGCTCCAACCACTCATCGAGCGTGTTGAACGAAAATTCGCCCACTCGCTCAAATTTGTTTTTCCGAGAAGTAATGCACCCGCTTCGCGCAATTTTTTTACGATAATCGCATCAGTACTTGCCATATTACCTGTCATAGCGGATGCACCGGCAGTCGTCATCATTTTATCGTGCGTGTTGATATTGTCTTTTATTAAAATCGGAATGCCGTGCAAAGCACCGCGAATTTTTCCGGCTTTGCGTTCTGCATCCATCGCATCGGCAATTGCCAAAGCGTCCGGATTTATTTCTATGACTGAGTTAATCTTCGGTCCGTTTTTATCAACGGCTTCAATGCGTTTCAAATACATTTCCGTGATGCTGCGCGAAGTCAGTATGCCGCTTTGCATTTTTTGTTGCAGCGCATCAATCGTAATTTCATTGAGCGCGAAATCATCGGTGAAAGTTGTTGCGGCAGCATTTGTTGTTGCTTTTTCTTTATTGCCGGTGTGGGTTTTACATTCCGCATTTGCAAGTGCTGTGAGTGTTAAACCGGCAAGCGATGTGTTCCTTAGAAAATTTCTTCTTTGCATAAGTCTGATTATTTTTTAGAGGCAAATCTAATCAAAGATTTTGAAACGGAAATTATAAGTGCCGGAACAAATGTTTATTTTTGTTCTAAAATTAAAAACTATTCAAAATGATAGAGTTATAATTTAAATTCCCTTGCTGCTTGTTCTTAATAAATTGCTGCCGTATTTGAAGCATTTGAAAATGCCTTTAATACAAGAAATATAGAGCCGCTTGATATTAATGTTTTAAAAAAGCTTTTGCAATCGATAAGCGCGTGAAATCAAAGTTTTTTTAAGCTTAAAAAATCGTGTTTCTTTCGATGATGATATGAAAACCTTCATTGCTCACAACCAAGATTAATTTTTTTTGTATGAATACTGACGTTTTAATAATCGGTGCCGGACCGACAGGATTAATGGCTGCCAATCAACTTCAAAGATTTAATATTGATTTTTTAATTGTTGACCAAAAGAGCGGAACGACCGATCAATCACGCGCTTTAGCTGTTACTGCTCGAAGTATGGAATTGTATCAACAACTCCGCCTTTCCGACAAAGTTTTAGAACAAGCATCTTTGATAAACGGGTTTAATATTTATTCGGAAGGGGAAAGGAAAACTGATGTTACTCTCAATGATTTCGGCAAAGGTTTTTCAGATTTTTCTCATTTTATGAATACTTTTGAGCAAAGCAAAAATGAAAAAATTTTGTACGAAAATTTAATAGCTTTCGGAAAAAATGTTATTTGGAACAATGAGTTCGTATCGCTGCAAGAAAACGCGCAAGGTATTATTGCAATGATTAGAAATATTCAAACTTTGGAAACCCAAACCGTGCACGCAAAATATATTATCGGTTGTGACGGCGGGCGAAGTCCGGTAAGGCATTCATGCGACTTTACTTTTGAAGGCGGTACTTATGAAAATAAATTTTTTGTCGCTGATACAAGACTGTCTTGGAAACTCGACTACGATAAAATAATTGTAG
>JAYTIA010000519.1:0-9685 GCA_043732145.1 Saprospiraceae bacterium | reverse complement strand
TTAGCACCGGTGCAGTTGTTGTCACCGTGAGTTCATAAGAAACTTTAGCAGTAGTAGGATCGCTTGAGGCTTGAAGCGTTGTGATTCTATCAGTAATGGCACCGGCAGGTATCGGAATACTGATTGTTTTAACTTTACCATACTTGGCTCCGATATTGTCATTAAGCAATGTAATATCTTTTCCGCCGGTAATATGCGCGATACAAGTCGCTTGACCGATACTGCTGAAATCCGCGTCCCCACCGGTAATCGTCAAATCCAACGTAGTCAAATTACACGAAAGAATGTCTTTGAAAGAACGTTTCGTACCTGATTTAGTCGTCAGTGCTTGAATAGTACTGTCTATTTGAGCAACAGTATAACTGCCGGTGCGCGTTTGCGTACCCGGAACAGGTGCGTTGCCGAAAGTAAACGATAACGACGGAAAAAGTAAATTGCTTTTATCGAAAGTAACAATAACACTGTCCACTGCTTTATCGCAGAGACCGAATGAGAAAAGAAAAAAAGCCAAAGCTGTAATTGATAGAAAAGAAAAGCGCATTTTCATTAAAATAGAATTAAATTGGTTGAAATATATATAACAATTATCAAGTACAAAATTATAGTTTTATTTTAATAATAAAAATAAATATTTGAAAAAAATAAAAAAATAACCTTACGCCGGTCATTTTCTTCTTTATTCAGGAGAAAAACATTTATAAAAGTATAAACGTTAAAATCCAATAAACCACATTCCCACTCGTCTATGAAGTGTGACAGGCTTTTTGTCAAATGCCTAAATGAGAAAAATAATACTTAGGAATGAGAAAGGAATAAGTTCCACCGTTATACTTATTCTTTTATGTTCATAATGACTATCTTTTGCGTTAAATATTACCTGATATTTGTATTAAAAGATAAAAATTCTGATCAAAAAATAATTAACCCTACCGGAAGAACTTATTTCTTTCTCATTCCTTAAATTTTTCCAATAATAATTATCCGACAGAGATTTCAGAGATTCATCTTTCATCATTCTTCATGCATCATTAGCAAATATATGTCTCAAGAAAAAAAAACGAGTTTTAAAGAGCAATTTGCAGCACTCGGAAATATACCGGCGTTATTTAAAATAATTTGGAAAACGCACAGTGGCTTGATGTTTATTGATATGTCATTAAGATTAATCCGTTCTGCCGTACCGGTGGCGATTTTATTTATCGGAAAAGAAATTATCGATGCCGTTATTCGCATCATTAATACACATCAAACACCGGAACAAACGCATTTATGGAAATTTGTGGCAATAGAATTGGGTTTAGTAATCGTGTCGGACGTAATTAGTCGCGGTATTTCATTGGCTGAAAGTTTATTAGGCGATTTATTTTCTAATCAATCGAGTTTAGAAATTATTCGACATGCTGCTACTTTAGACTTATATCAGTTTGAAGACCCGAAATTTTACGATAAATTAGAACGCGCTCGCCGACAAACGAACGGCAGAACCGTTTTGATGTCACAAGTTTTTGATCAAATGCAAGACATAGTATCCATAATTTTTCTTGGTGCGGGTTTGCTGTTTTTTAATCCTTGGTTGATTCTCATTCTTTTTATTGCCGTACTACCCTCTTTGTTCGCTGAAATTTATTATAATCAGCGCGTTTATTCGCTCACACAAAGTTTTACGCCTGAAAGGCGCGAATTAGATTATTTGCGTTACATCGGTGCAAGTGACGAAACGGCGAAAGAAATAAAAATTTTCGGTCTCGTTGATTTTCTCGCCGGCAGATTTAAAAAAATTTCCGATAAATACTATAATGAAAACAGAAAAATAATTCTGCGGCGTGCATTAGTCGGAACAATATTGAGCGTTTCCGGAACTGCGGCGTATTATGGTGCCTACATTTTTATCATCGGACAAGCAATAACGAGTGTGATTACAATTGGCACGATGACATTTTTAGCCGGTTCTTTTTCGCGCATGAACAATATGTTGCAGGGTTTTATGTTACGGTTTTCGCGGATTGCCGAATCGTCATTGTATTTGCAAGATTTTTTTGATTTTTTGTCATTGCAACCTTTATTGCCGAATTCCGGTAAACTAATTATCCCGCAACCGATTAAAATCGGATTTGAGTTTGAAAACGTGAGTTTCAAATATCTTAATTCGGAAAAATATGCGGTACGGAATTTGAGTTTTCATGTTGCTGCCGGTGAAAAACTCGCGCTTGTCGGCGAAAATGGTGCGGGTAAAACAACCATCGTAAAATTATTATCGCGCCTTTACGATCCATCGGAAGGACGCATTTTATTGGATGGCATTGACTTACGTGAATACGATCCGATAAAATTGCGCGAAACAATTGGCGTAATTTTTCAAGATTTCATTCGTTTTTCTTTAACAGCTTCCGATAATATTGCTATCGGAAAAATAACGGAAGCCGACAATACGGGACAAATTGAAGATGCCGCAGAAAAAAGTTTGGCAGACGATGTAATTAAAAACTTACCGGATAAATATCAACAGATGTTAGGTCGCCGATTTAATAAAGGTGTAGATTTATCGGGCGGTCAATGGCAAAAAATTGCTTTAGCACGCGCTTACATGCGTGATGCTCAATTACTTATTCTTGATGAACCGACAGCCGCTCTTGATGCACGTGCAGAACACGAAGTCTTTGTGCGTTTTTCGGAATTGACAAAAGGTAAATCGGCAGTACTTATTTCTCATCGCTTTTCCACAGTGCGTATGGCAGATAAAATCCTTTTTCTCGAAAACGGACAACGCAAGGAGTACGGTACACACGAATCTCTCATGGAAAAAGGCGGGCTTTATGCAGAATTGTTTAACTTACAGGCGAAAGGATATAATTAATGGTTAGTTATTAATTGTTACCGGTTAATTGTTAGTTGGTATTTTAAAAATCAAGAAATAATTATTGGATAATTAACTTCCGGCTTTAGTTTTAATCCAATAAAGATCTTTCAGAGTGCGATATTATCACGACTAACTATTAAAGCTAACAACCAACAATTAACCGGTAACCATTAACAATTAACAATTAAATTTGTATTTTTGCGCCGACTGTTTTAGAACCAATTTTTATGGATTTTATAATCAAGCAAGAAGATAACTTCAAATATATTGAACGGGGTGATGCAAACAACAAAGAACCACTCGTACTGCTGCACGGGTTGATGGGCGGATTAAGTAATTTCACGGACGTTATCGAACATTTTTCAAAATCTTATCGCGTTATTTTTCCGATGCTGCCCATTTATGACGCACCACTTTCCGAAACTTCTTTAGATGGTATGCTTAAATATTTGTCTGACTTCGTCGCTCATAAAAAACTAAATAAAATGCACCTGCTCGGAAATTCTTTGGGCGGACATATCGGTTTGATGTTTACATTAAAATATCAAGAAAAAATAAGTTCATTGACGCTCACCGGCAGTTCAGGTTTGTATGAAAATGCGATGGGAAATTCTTTCCCGAAACGCGGCGATATTTCTTTTATTCGGAATAAAGCATTGGAAACTTTTTACGATCCGGCAATGGTAACAACCGAATTAGTAGATGAATTATATGCCACTATAAACGATAGAAATAAAGCCTTGCACATCGTTATGATGTCGAAGTCGGCAGTGCGGAATAATTTACGTGACGAACTGTATAAAATTTATGTGCCGACGCTTTTGATTTGGGGAAAACAAGACCCGATAACACCGCCGTTTGTTGCCGAACAATTCAATCAACTCATTAAAAGTTCTAAATTAGTATGGATAGATAAATGCTGTCACGCACCGATGATGGAACACACACAAACTTTTAATTCTACATTAGAAGATTTTTTGAATGAAATAACGGCGACTTATTCATTTTCTACGCATGTTTGAATACACTCAAAAAATGCTCAAAGTTTAATTTTTGCGCATTTTTTTATCCATCATTCATTATTCAATTGTCAGTCTTATTGATCAACATCCACATGCAAAGCGTGAAAAAAACGGTGAATAACGGGTGAAAAGAAAACGGCAATGCTCGTTAAAAAAATGACACCACTGTATATTGCGTAAAAGCCCGAAAATAATTTGCCGGTGGTAGTAATCGTGATACTCGAATCTAAAACCGGACCCATGCCTGTTAAAATCATAGAAGCGTTATAAAAGGCATCATCCCAACCTTTTACGCCGACGATGTATTTGTAACCGACCATACCGAGCAGTAACGAAAAAGTAATCATACCTGCTGCAATAAAAAAATAAAACCACAGTCTGTTATTATAAACTTCCGGTGTTGCTAATGATTCACTTTTATGTTCAAACACAGGAAAAGCGCGGAGTAACCGAGTTGCACGCATAATTAAATGAAAAGTAAAAAGAGACCCGGATTTTAGAATTAAATAATTACTCGAATTATTATTTTGGTAATTCTTTAATTCTAAAAATCCGGGTCAAAAATGAAAAATGAAAATTTTTTACGAACTTTGTGATTTAATAACAAGTTTTGCACAAAGTAAAGTGTTTTTTGTAAGTGTACCAATATAGTAGTACCGGATTTTTATTTTTACTTCTCGACTTGAAAATTTTAGCATTGCCAAAACATAATTTGAGTAATTCTTTAATTCTAAAAATTCAAGACACTTTTCCTTTTTCGTTACTTATGAACCACTTAGCGCATATTTTTTTATCGGGGAAAGATAGAAATGTAATGATGGGCAATTTAATTGCCGATTTTATTACCGGCAGAGAAACGCGCTTGTGTGCACCGAAATTTTTATCCGGTATTCAATTACATTATGCGATTGATGTTTACACAGACGCACACCCGATTGTAAAACTCAGTACGAAACATTTACATGCCTATCATCATAAATACGCGCCTGTTATCGTAGATATTTTTTACGATTTTTTTCTCGCACGTCATTGGCATATCTATGCCCCGCAAATGAATATTTCGACAGATATGCGTACTTTTATAAATAATACTTACAATGTTTTACAAATAAACCAATCCGACTTACCCGAGAAATTATCAAAACCTTTGTCGAACATGATTAAAAATGATTGGCTTTTTCAAAGTACGCAACTTGAAGGGCAAAAAAAAGTTTTTTCGATGCTCAAAAAGCGCGCAAATTTTGAAAATAATTTTACTGATGCCGTCAATCATCTTTTAGAATTTGAAACGGATTTGGAAAATGAATTCAATCTTTTTTTTCCGGATTTAATTTCCCACGTTCTTAAATTTTTAGAAAGCACTTCGTTCAACTCAAGAAATTTTTAAAAATTTTTTATTGGAATTAATTTTGCATAAATATTTAATTGCGTTTTGAAAATTATTTTTTTTTGAAAATTCTTAATTCTTAATTTTTAATTCTCAATTGATTTCGTAATCGAATCAAACATCCTATGAGTCGTAAGAGTCGCGTTTTTTTTCCGAGTTTAAACGGTTTGCGTTTTTTTGCTGCATTTGTGGTGATTATTCACCATTTAGAGCAGATGAAATATTTATTCGGTTTACCAAATATATTTTTTCGTTGGCACTTTATTAAAATTGTTGGTGAATTAGGCGTGACACTTTTTTTTACTTTGAGCGGATTTCTTATCACTTATTTACTTCTCACCGAAAAAGAACGCTTCGGAACTGTTTTCGTAAAAGAATTTTATATCCGACGCATTTTGCGCATCTGGCCGCTCTATTATCTGATTATTATTCTCGGATTATTTGTATTACCACACATACATTTTTTCGATATTCCGAAATTTACAGACCTTGTAACGACGCACTTCAAAACAAAAATCTTATTCTATTTTATTCTTTTCCCAAACGTCATCAATTGTTTGTATGCTTATATGCCGTATATCGCCCAAACGTGGAGTATCGGCATAGAAGAACAATTTTATATTGTCTGGCCTTGGATAATGAAAAAAACGACAAGTTATTTTACCGTCATGCTCTCCATTATTTTCGGATTATTAATCGTGACGAGCACACTTTCACTATTTGCCAATCATGCCGATGACATCAGTATGCTTGATAGTAAAACGAAATTGATAACATTTGCATGGAAGTTTATGGCAATGCTGCGGATCAGTTGTATGGCGATTGGAGCGATGGGTGCGTTGCTGCTTTATAATTTAGATATACGCATACTGCGCATTTTTTTCAAACGAGTATCGCAAATCATTATTTACGCGACTGTTTTTTTGATGTTGATGTTTGGTGTAGAATTTCCATTTGCCAATCACGAAATTTATTCGGTATTCTTTATTTTAATTATTTTGAATTTAGCAGCTAATCCGGATACACTTTTCAGCCTCGAACACAAGTGGATGGATTATCTCGGCAAAATTTCTTACTCTCTTTATATGTGGCATTCAATTGCGCTTGTTGTAGCACTTCATGCCGCGCGCTTTATCAATCCTAATTTAGATGATGTACTATCAAATACCATTTATTACGCCCTTACTTTTATCGGCTCGTTCCTGCTTTCTGCTTTAAGTTACGAATATTTTGAAACGCCGTTTTTAAAATTCAAACATTTGTTTGCGAAGGTCCAGAGTGGAAATTGATTTTTTGACGATTGACTTACTGACTTGCTGAAAGTAAAAATCTAAATTCAGTAGGTCAATCGTCAAAAAGTCAATAAGTCAGTAAATGTTATTCTATTTTAAATCCTCTCACACCATACCACAAAACATAAACATAGCACAAAAGCATCGTCATCAGAAAACCTGTTTTGAAATCCCAGAAATGTGCATCAATAAAACGTCCGTAGAGTTGCGGAATAACGGCTCCTCCGGCAATTCCCATCACTAAAAACGCGGAACCTAATTTAGTTGCACTGCCGAGATTGCGAATACCGAGCGGAAAAATCGCGGGCCACATCGGCGCGTTAGCAATGCCGAGGCAAGCAATGAGTCCGACAGCTAATTTTCCATCAGAAAAATAAATAGCAATCGTGATTAAAATACCGAGTATCGCCGACCATTTTAAAGACGCTTCTTGCGATAAAATTTTCGGAATTGTGATGATGCTTGCCACATAACCCAACAACATAGCTAACAAAGTAAGCGTCGTGAAAAAGCGGGTTTGGTCGAGACCGAAACCTAGTTTTTTTCCGTAAAACCCGATTAAATCACCCGCCATAACTTCTGCACCAACATACATAAAAATACATAAAGCTCCGAGGAAAACATAAGTCGGCATTCGTGCAGAAGATTTACCCGTTGCGTCAACTTCTTCCTGAATTTCAGGCAAACGCGACCGCCAAATAAATCCGGCTAAAATTAAAAGTGCTAATGCTAACGCCACATAAGGCATTACAATTTTATTGGCAGCATCATTTAAAATTTGATTGCGAACGGCAACATCTGTCGTCGTTTTTATCGAAGATTCTAAATCTGTTGCGTTACTTAAAATAAAAAAACCGAGAATCAAAGGGCTCAAAGCACCCGCAATTTTATTGCAGATTCCCATCATACTGATGCGTGATGCTGCCGATTCATTGGAGCCGATATTTGAAATGTACGGATTTGATGCCGTCTGCAACAACGCCAAACCCATGCCTTGAATAAATAATCCGGTTAAAAATAAAGAAAAACTTCGCATATTTGCCGCCGGAATAAAAACGAGTGAACCTAAAGCCATGACTATTAAAGCATAACTCATACCCATTTTATAACCCGTGCGATTCAAAATAAATGATGAAGGAATTGCCAAAATGAAATAAGCAATAAAAAAAGCAAACGTTACTAAAAACGATTGCGTGTCCGTTTTTAATTCACAAATGAGTTTCAAAAACTGTATGAGTGTACCGTTCAGCCAAGTGACGAAACCGAACGTAAAAAATAAAATACCGATAATGATGATTTGGTACGTATAATCTTGTTTTGTAGAAGCAGACATAATTTTGGTTATTGGTTATTGGTTATTGGTTATAAATTATTTTACCGATGACAACCGATAACCAATAACTAATAACCAATAACCGAAATTAAGCTCAATAATATTAAATAAAATTCTTTTCAACGAAAAAAATCGATGGAAAAATAAAAATTCCTTAAAAAACCGGATATTTGTTACCGGTTTATTGGTTAATTCACTAATCACCAATTAACCAACCATCCAAGCAATTAACCAATTAACAAAACAAAGGATGCGTAAAAATACAATAGCCTATTTTTTTATTGTCAGTGTTTTCGGTATTTGCCTATCACAAATTTTGCAACGCGGAAAGATTTTAGAAGCCGGAAGGTTTTCTTCAGGTTTACCAACTTCAATTAACCCGATATACAAAACCGGTTCACTGCTCCAAGATTTTGCACTGAATGTACATCATCCTCTCACCGTTTTATTGCTGCAAATCCTGATCATTATTGTCGCAGCACGTTTATTGGGTTGGTTGATGGTAAAAATCGGACAACCGACAGTGATTGGTGAAATTATTGCCGGTATTTTATTAGGTCCGTCTTTATTGGGATGGATGTTTCCGAGTTTTTCCGGATTTATTTTTCCGATAGGATCTGTTGTAAATTTACAATTTTTAAGTCAAATCGGATTAATACTTTTCATGTTCGTCATCGGTATGGAACTTGATATTGACGTGATAAAAAAAACAGCAAAAGACGCGCTTGTTATCAGTCATGCCGGAATTATTTTTTCGTATTTTTTAGGCGTGTGTTTAGCTTATTTTTTATACCAAACTTACGCGCCTCCGGACATTCCTTTTTTAGCTTTCGGATTATTTTTGGGTAATGCGATGAGTATTACGGCGTTTCCGGTGTTGGCACGAATCATTCAAGAGCGCGGACTCACACGCACCAATATCGGTATTTTGGTTATTTCTTGCGCTGCTATTGACGATATTACGGCGTGGTGTATTTTGGCAATTGTCATTGCTGTTGTGAAAGCCGGTTCGGTCGGTGGTTCGTTCCTCACAATTATTTTTTCCGCCGGTTATTTAGGTTTGATGATTTTTGTAGTGCGTCCGTTTTTAGGCAGATTAGCCAACCGTTTTTTCGCGCTTGAAACTTTAAGCAAACCGATTGTCGCATTTATTTTTATAATTTTATTGGTATCATCTTACTCGACAGAAGTCATCGGTATTCACGCTTTGTTCGGTGCGTTTATCGCGGGCGTGGTGATGCCTTCAAAAGCAGAGTTTCGTCACGTTTTAACCAATAAAATTGAAGATGTGTCGCAAGTGCTTTTACTGCCGTTATTTTTTGTTTTGACGGGTTTACGGACACAAATCGGTTTATTGAACGATACTTCTTTGTGGGGTGTTTGCGGATTAATTATCGTAGTTGCTATTGTCGGAAAATTTTTTGGCACCGGTTTAACTGCGCGATTAATGGGACAATCGTGGGTAAATGCGTTCACTATCGGTACACTGATGAATACACGCGGTTTAATGGAATTGGTGGTGCTAAATATCGGTTACGATTTGGGTATCCTCTCTCCCACTCTTTTTTCAATGTTTGTTCTGATGGCTTTAATCACGACTTTCATAACCGGACCGGCACTTGATTTAATTAATTATTTTTCAATTTCCAATTTCCAATTTTCGATTTTCGATTTAAAAAAATTATTTCCAAAATCTAAAATCCAAAATCTAAGATCAGTAAGTCCAAAATCAGTAAGTCCAAAATCCATTCTTATTTCCTTCGGACAACCAAAAGCAGGCGAAAGACTTTTGCA
>JAYTIA010000518.1:0-9691 GCA_043732145.1 Saprospiraceae bacterium | reverse complement strand
AAATGTTTTGGCGCAATTATCATTTACTTATTTAGTAGCGTTTCTCATTAGAAATAAAAGTTTTAATTTTCAATTGATACTTTCTTTGGCGATTCTTCTTGTTTATGATTTAGCCTATCGCTTTTTTTCTTTACAAGGCTTCAATCATCCATGGACTTTGCATGAAAATTTGGGTGCATGGTTTAATAATAAAATTGAAGGAGAAATAAATTCAACCCAATGGGCAAGTTTGAATTTTATTTCAACAACAGCGCATACAATTTGGGGGGTTTTGTGCGGCAAATTATTAATGTCAACAGAAAACTCAGACTCAAAAATAAAAAAATTAATTGTAGCAGGTGTAGTTGCTTTAATTATTGGTTTCGGTCTCGATTTACTAAACATCACGCCGATAATAAAAAAAATTGCCACAAGTTCTTTTGTTTTCGCAAGCGGTGGTTGGGCAATGCTCGGATTGGCTTTTTGTTATTGGCTAATTGATGTGAAAAAAAAGCTGTCAAAATCTTCTTTGTTTTTTATCATCGTCGGTGCAAACAGTATTTTTATTTATCTTTTCTTTTCATTGCGCGGTACAAATTTTTTAACGCGCATCTTCTCGCCTTTTACAAAATTATTTTTTTCGTTCACAGGCTCGCTTTCAGTTGAAATTATCACATCACTTTTTGTTTGGGCTGCGATGTGGTATTTATGCTATTGGTTGTACCAAAAGAAAATATTTTTCAGGATATAAACACAATCATTTCAAAGAGATTTTAAAAATTAAGCCGTCCAAAACCTATTGGGACGGAGGTAGTTTTTAGACTTTCTTTCTTTTATATCAAGACAAAAAAAAGAAAATATACGAGCAGCGATAAAACAGGTTGCGTCAAAAGACGTAATTGATAAAACATAGAGGTTTGAAAACTTCTGCAAGCGAGAATGTTTTTCGGGGTTTTTGCGAAGACTTGTTCGAGGGGGGAAAATTTCGATTAAAGTTAATTTAAGTAGTGAAGATAATAATGGTATAGTTAAAGCGATTATTTATAACGTAGCCGGTATTGCTGTTGCTGAAAGTATTTTTATAGAAAATTCAAACTCAACTGAAATAGATTTATCTCAACAACCTGCGGGCTTATATATTGTGAGTTTATTTTCCAAAAATAAAATCTTTCACAAAAAAATTATTAAAGAATGAAAAATATTTTAGGAACGATCGTGGTTATTTTTTTTTCTTATGGAATAGATGCTCAAAATGCTTACTTAAATAAACAAGATCGGGCTTTTTTCTCAAATGAAATTTTTGTTTCAGGAAGTGGATTTTGGGATTCTGATAATAGCCGAATTGGCATTGGTTATGAACGAACTGTCTTTCGATTTAAAAACAGAAAAAACGATTATATTTCATGGCAAAATGAACTTCAATTTCTTGAAAACGCATTTTCAGATCGAAGATTTTACAATACAGTTTCTGAATCAATTATAAAGTATAATCGACTCGATAAATTTAGTGTCTTTAGTTTTGGGGCAGGTGGCGTTTTATACAGGCAGATTTATTTTAACCCTGTACTACGTGGGGAGTATAAATATTTTGTAAAAAAAAGTAAATTGACAATTGCCATTTATGGTGAAATGGGTTTTGATTTAAGAAACCACCAAAACGATACGCTGCAAATTACCGGAACTATTCGTCCCCTACCACCAAACGTTGTCAATTGGTGGGGCGGTATCACCATAGGCAAATATTTTTAAAAAAAGTTTGATTTATCTACTTTTACAGGCTTGCATGAAATACTTTTGTATTTTGTGCAAGCCTTTTGCAAAAAAGCAATTTTTTAATGCAATAACCTTATTTTTGTATCCGAATTTCAAAAAAAATTGTTGACGAGTAGATAAGAAGATATGATTATTGATAAAAAACTAAACAGAAAGATACCACCTGCGATTCATGAAGTGCGCGATATAAAAATGCCGTTACCGGTTTTACACAAGCTCGATAACGGTATTCCGGTATATGAAACGCAACTCGGCACGCAGGAAATCATGAAAATAGATATTGTTTATTTGTGCGGCAGACCCGAAGAAGCTAAACGATTGACTTCTCGCGCTGTGTCGCGTTTGTTAAGAGAAGGTACAACGACACGCAATGCTTTTCAAATTGCCGATGATATAGAATTTTTTGCCGGCACTTTACAAACACCCGTACATCTTGATACCGTTAATATCGGAATGTATTGTATGACAAAACATTTTGCATCGCTGCTTCCTATTTTGTCGGAAATGATTCACGAACCGACTTATCCGGAAAAAGAATTGCGTACTTGGGCGAATAATAATATTGAGCGACTTAAAATTGAACTCACCAAAAATGAAACACTTGCGTATCGAAAAATTACGGAAACAATTTTCGGAGCGCAAACGGCATACGGCTATTCGTCAACCCTCGATAATTATAAGGCTTTGTCGCGCCAAGATGTGTTGGATTATCACGATAAAAATTTTGCAACCGATAATTGTATCATTTTTTTAAGCGGTAAAACAACGCCGGCGCATTTCGCTTTGGTCAATAAATTTTTCGGTCAATCGTCTAAGAAAAAAAGTGGAGCTATTATTCAACCATATTCCGATTTAACAACGATACCGCAAAAAATAAAAATAAAAAATCCCGATACCTTACAAGCTGCTATCAGAATCGGCAAACGCATCGGCAACAGAAAAAGCAATCCGGAATATTACGGTTTCATGATACTGAACACAATTCTCGGCGGTTATTTCGGTTCTCGTTTAATGACAAATATTCGAGAAGAAAAAGGTTACACTTACAATATTTATTCTTCGACAGATATTTATAAAAATGACGGTTACTTTTATATCAGTTCGGAAGTGGGCAATAAATTTGTCAACAAAGCTATAAAAGAAATTTATATCGAATTGGATCGTTTACAAAATGAATTGGTGAGTGATGAAGAATTAAAAATGGTGAGAAATTATATGCTCGGCAATTCGTTAAACATGGTGGATGGTCCGTTCGCAGTCGGCGAAGTTGTTCGCGGCTGTGTTTTGGACGACGTGCCGTTCAGTGTTTTTGATGATTTTATTCAAACAGTACAATCTATTACGCCTGAAGACATACGTCTGCTCGCGCAAAAGTATTTTAATCGCGCGGATATGACGGAAGTTGTGGCGGGCGTTTGAAATAATTGACAATTGACAGTTGACAGTTGACAACGCCTATAAAATTCTGTCGTTGTCGATTGTCAATTGTCAATTGTAAACTAATTAGTTATGATAGTAAAAGATCTGCTTTATATTGTTCTCTTAATTTTTTTATATCGCGCTTTCTTTCGTCCGAAAGTGGTGGTAGAGCATCGTCATTTTTATGATAAAAAGACGGATAAAAAAACAAAACCGAAAATCGAAGATTATACCGATTATGAGGAAATAAAATAATTTCGATTTTTGATTTTCGGTTTTTTTATTTGAAAATTCTTTTTGAAAAAATAAATCCGCGCAAAAAATATTTTCTTTGCGCGGATTTATTTTTTTCATTTCAAAATCCACAATCCAAAAATGTTTTTATACACCGACGAACATCTCTTAATCGCGAATAAACCGGCAACGCTACCGACTCAAGACGATAAAACCTGCGATACATCGCTGCATGAACTATTGGAAAACGAAACCGGAAAAAAATTATGGCTCATTAATAGAATTGACAGACCGGTAAGTGGTATTATTCTTTTTGCAACTTCGTCGGAAGTTGCTGCAATTGTTTCTAAACAAATTGCTGATAATAAAATCTCAAAAACTTATTTAGCTGTCGTTGAAAATGCACCACCAAAGGAAAGCGACACAATTGTTCATTATCTTTCTCAAAACGGGAAAATCCATAAAAGTTTTGCCAACACTGAAAATCGTGCTTTCGCGCAACGTGCAGAACTTTTCTATAAATTAATCGGACAAAGCGATAAATATTTTTTGTTGGAAATCAAATTACACACCGGACGTTTTCATCAAATTCGCGCACAACTTTCCGCGATCGGTTGTCCAATAAAAGGCGATGTAAAATACGGCGCACGACGGAGTAATAAAGATCGTTCCATACATTTACATGCACATACTTGTTCGTTCGAGCATTTCCTCACACGCGAAAAAATAAACATCAGCGCTCCACTTCCTGATGAAGTCCTTTGGAATTATTTTAGAGAATTGAACCAAATAGGCACATAGTTTTTTAATTAAGAATTAAAAATTAAAAATTCTTATTAAGGAATTCTTAAATCACATAGGCACATAGTTTTCTTAATTAATTTTTAATTCTTAGTTCTTAATTCTTAATTACCCTTCATCCGGTTTTAAATCCAATCTAAAAGCTAAATCTTTTACTAAAGGATTTACTTTCATCATCAATTTTAGTTTTTCGCGCGGAGAAAGATATTTTCTGATTTGAGAAATCGGTTCGTTTTCAACTTGCGGTGCGAGCGCGATATTAATTTGAACTTCGAGCAATAATCCGGGTTCACTTAAATCGAATCTCAAAAAATCGGAGAGGCGCGATTCGGAAACAATCATACCTTTATACAGTTCCGTACCCGTACGCGCTATAACTTTTTTATCTTCTAAAACCAATTCAGCATTCAACATCGCCGCTTTTGTTGAAGGCGATTCGTGGGATTCTGCATATTTATTCCAAGTTTCGCGCAAATTTTCGACATTCAATCGAGAAACTGTATTAGCAATCAAACGTTCTTCTTCTTCAATCATTGCCGCAATTGCTTCAATGGAACCAATGCGCGAAGAACTCAAAACACTTATCGGCATTGTAGAAATTGTCGCAGCCGGTTTCAAACCTTCGTCTTGAGAGGGTGCAGAACCTACATTATTTTCCGGTGCATTTCCTTTTTTTTCTTGTCTTGTCGTAGCATTTACAGTTTTCGGCGTTATCGGTGAATTATAAATCGGCGGATTTTCCGCAGCAAGAGTCGGGGTATTTTTTTGTTTCGCCGGCTCAGACTTTTTAATATCATTTCCTTCTTTCGAACCGTCAACTACCCTATTGATGTACAACATTTTTATGAGTGCCATCTCTACGTGTAAACGTTTTTGCCGTGCTTGTTTGTAGTTAATGTCACATTCGTTACACAAATTCAATGCAGTGAGTAAAAAAGATACAGGCGTGAGTTCCGCTTGTTGCGTGTAACGTTTTTTCAATGCCGCACCGCCTTCGAGCAATTGCATCGTTTGCGAATCTTTCACGACCAATAATTGTCTGAAATGTTCTGCTAAACCGTTGATAAAAATATCGCCTTCAAAACCTTTTTTCAGAATATCATCAAACACATTGAGCACCGTCGGCAAATCTTCTGACAACAGCGCGTCTGTAATTTTGAAAAAATAATCGTAATCCAATAAATTCAAATTCTCAACGACATCGGCGTACAAAATCTTTTTATCATCTGAAACGGAACTCAGTCTGTCGAAAATGGACAACGCATCACGCAAAGAACCGTCTGCTTTTTGGGCAATGATATAAAGTGCATCGTTATCTGCCTTAATATTTTCGGCATCGCAAATTTTTTGTAAGTGCGCGACAATATCTGGTACTTGGATACGTCGAAAATCAAAAATCTGGCAACGAGAAAGTATCGTCGGAATAATTTTAAATTTTTCGGTCGTCGCTAAAATAAAAATAGCATGTGGTGGCGGTTCTTCCAAAGTTTTCAAAAAAGCATTGAACGCTGCCTGCGAAAGCATGTGTACTTCATCAATAATAAAGACTTTATATTGCCCTTGTTGCGGCGGTATGCGCGTTTGCTCCACCAAAGAGCGAATACTTTCTACAGAATTATTGGAAGCAGCATCTAATTCAAAAATATTGAAAGAGGCATTTTGATTGAAGGCTTTACATGAATCGCACGTATTACACGCCTCAAAATCGGGTGTGCGATTGGTGCAGTTTAAAATTTTGGCAAGAATACGCGCATTCGTCGTTTTTCCGACACCACGCGGACCACAAAACAAAAATGCGTGCGCGACTTGGTTATTGCGCAAAGCATTTTTCAATGTCTGCGACACGTGCGATTGTCCGACTACATCATCAAACCGCGCCGGTCTGTATTTTCTTGCTGATACGATAAAGTTACTCATTGTGGTGCAAATTTATAAAATTTTTAGGTGTTAAAAAATTTTATTTTCCACAATTGTTTTACTCTATAAGGTATTTAGCTGTTTTTCTAAAATGTTTTTCCATGCGTTAATTCAATCAACTTATCTATTACAAACGGCATTTGGTTTAAGATTCTAAAGGCAACATTTGTCATCCGTTCTTTACCGAATAAGTGCTGGATGTTTCTACCTACCGCAATACGGAAAGCAAATTTATTATTCCAAGTTTTTTTGTAGGTTTTTTCTAAAATTTCTCGCGTGATACGTCCTTCCAAATAATTTTTAATAATGGGTGTTGCTTCAAACGCTGCTCGCATTGCTAAACTCATACCGTTGCCGCAAAGCGGTGCAATAGCACCGGCAGCATCGCCCAACATTAAAACATGATTTTCTACCGCAGATTTTTTTCGGAAAGTTACTTGAGAAATTGTGAGTGGTTCGGTGTATAAAAATTCGGCTTTGGTGAAATATTTTTTTAGAAAATCATTTTGCATCAACACATTGCGTTCCATTGTTTTTATATCGTTAGCATTATTTTTCAAATTTTGCGCATCAGTCAAATAACACAAACAAAATCTATCTCCATCTACTTTTGAAATGCCGCAATAACCGTCTTTGAAATTGTGTAACTCGATTCTATCACTTGGAAAATCTAATTTGATATGATATTTTACACCGACATAATTTTTTTCGTTTTTATCCGGAGTTATATTTCTCCCCAATTTTTTATCTAAAACAGATCGTTTACCGTAAGTACCGCAAGCTACTTTAGATTTATAATCACCTTTATCTGTTTTAATTTTAAACCCATCATTTTCAAAATTCACGTCTGTTACTTTCGTTCCTTCTAAAACTTTTACACCTTTTCTTTTTGCTAATTGCGCCAAATAATTATCGAGTGTATAACGACTGATACCGAATCCACCCAAATCTAATTGGCGTTGAAAAAAATTACTGTCAGGCGATGAGACCAACAACTCCGTAATTTTCGGCAAATTCATTTCGGAAAGCGGTACACCGAGACGTTCCAAAAAATTAAAACTTTCCATCGAAATATATTCGCCGCATACTTTATGATACGGATAGGTTTCTTTTTCAAAAAGCACAACGCTATAACCGGTATTCGCTAATTGTATCGCTAAAGTTAATCCCGCCAATCCGCCGCCGATGATGGCACAATCGAAAACGCTTGATGGTTGACGTTTAACGGTTGATGGTTGTATTTCAGGTGCGTTATTCATAATTTTAGCAAGACGCAAGCATTGCGTCTCTACAAATTTTTAATTTTTAATTATCACCAAATGACGAAACGCCCACCGATTTTTAATTGAAAAATTTTTCGCGCCGGCTAATTTTAAAATCGCTTGCCAGTCCGGTCGTTTGAAACCGCGCCAAACAGAAAGCGGTGCATCATTTTTCACTAAAGGTGATTTTGAAAATAATTTTGTCAAAATTTTTATGGAGTAATAAGCGAACCAATTCCGTTCTAAATCATTCACCAAAAAAATAGCTTTATTAACTGTGCAGGTTTTTACGAATGCAGCAATATCTATTTCCAAAAAATGGTGACAAAAAAGAGAGGCGTGTACAACATCAATCCGATTTTTTTCTGAAAAAGCGTTTCTGAAATCGTCGCAAATAAAATGCACGTTTCGTATTCGGCTGCAATTTTTTTTGGCGAAATCAATACAATCTTGTTTTAAATCAACACCTATGAGTTCAATTTTGAAATTATTTTTTTCTGCCCAACTTGCGATAGCTTTTATAGAATCTCCGCCGCCGCAACCAATATCGAGAATGCGATAAGTTTTCGATTTATCGGTCAAAAGTTTTTTTAAACCATGTAATGATACTTTATGCCCGCCGAGATATTTATTGATGAACTCTAATTCGCGGAGGTTTTGATATAGTAATTGTTTTGGAATATCATCGGCATCTAATAATTCTTTTTGATAAGAACGGAATTCAAGCATATTTATAAAATCATTTGCTAAATTATTAGCTTAAAAGTTCGGCATATATGCCGGAGTTAGTCATAGTTCTTCTTACTATCTCCGGCTTTAAAGCCGGAGTTGTTTCAAAAATACCCGTTTCCAACGTCAATCCCGGACCGAAAGCGGCAGTGAAAGTATATTCTTGTTCCGAAAAATTTAGTTTATTTTCTAAAATATCTTTCAAAACAAATAAAACGGTAGGTGACGACATATTGCCGTAATTTTTTAAAACCTTAAACGAGCTTTCTAAATTATCTCTTCCCAAACCTAATTCTTTTTCAACGACTTCCAAAATTTTTTTTCCGCCCGGATGGATTGCCCAATGCTTAATATCGCTCCAAGAAATATTCATTTGTTGAACAGCTTTGTCGAATAAATCTTTGATGCCTTGTTCCAGTAAATCCGGTACATAGCCGCTTAAAGTCATTAAAAAACCGGTGGAAGATAATCGCCAAGCCATATCTTTTTTTCCGCTAAGTGCCAGTTGCGAATAAAAACCTTTCAGTTGGAAACCTTGCATCTTATTTTTTTTTGCAAAATCATCACCGACAACCAATGCGGCGGCGCATCCATCGGAAAAAAGTAAATTGGAAGTGATATTGTCTTGATCGTTTATTTTTTGAAAATGGAGTGTACATAATTCGACGCAAACCACCATCACAACGGCATTCGCATCACTTTTGCAAATATAATCCGCTTGTTTGAGTGCGTGCATGGCGGCATAACAACCCATAAAATTTATCGAAGTGCGATTAATATCTGCATTCAAACCCATTTGTTGTACAATATCAATATCTAATCCGGGAGCGGAAAGTCCCGTACACGAAACGGTAATCAAATGCGTGATTTGATTTTTTTTAATCGTGTTTTCCATACATTTTTCAATCGCATCCATCGCCAGATGAACGGCTTCTGCATCGTAATATGCCATACGTTTTTCGATGTTCGGAAACGGTTCTAAATCTTGTGTGGTCGGATAAAAAATGCGTTCTTCTCGGGGCAAATAATAATCTGGCATGACGGAGTATCGCGTTTCAATACCGCTTTTCGCGTACATCAAAACTATTTTTCGCCGTTCGAGTGCGGTGTATTCAAATAAATCGGCAGTGAAATGTGCTAAATCGGTTTGTTTTAGTTTATATTTCGGAACTACCGTAGAGATTTTAGTGAGAACAGACATAAATATATTTTAGACTTACTGACGATGGACTTACTGACTTATTGACTAATAACTAATGACTTACGACTATGACTTACTAATGATGGACTTACCATCTCAATAATTAAAACATAATAAGCCGCGAAAATAATTCAGTAGTGATTAGTCAGTAAATCTATTATCAATAAATCAGTAAGCCAAAAATTTATTTGTTATTCAGTATTAATAAAACAAGAAAACACAAATTCATACACGTTGAGGCGATGAAATTCATGCGCATCGTGTTTTTAAAATTGGCTTGCGTTTTATCTTTCAAAGTTTTTAAAAACCACCACACGAAATAAATAATCACCGGCAATAAAAACGCTTGAAAAATAAAAAAGTGATTCGTGTGTCC
>JAYTIA010000517.1:0-3746 GCA_043732145.1 Saprospiraceae bacterium | reverse complement strand
CGGGTTTACGGTGCAGTTCTGGATGGTGATAATATTTTTGAAATAAAAAATGACTTGCAAAACGGTATCATTGTCATCGGCAATGAAGGAAATGGTATTAGCCAAGAAATTTTAAAAGAAATTCAATACAAAATTTCAATTCCGAAATCCGGCAATGCGGAATCTTTAAACGCGGCGGTAGCGACAGGTATTATTTGTGCGGTGTTGATGAATCGATAGTTTTTGGAGTATTACTATTCTCTAACTTCCGAAAATTATGATTCTAAATTTAAAGTCAGCATTGTACATTTGTTTTAAAAAAAATTAATTATCTCCTATCACCTCATTTTCCCTTATTTAAAAAAACTTCCGTAAATTTGCGTCTTTTTTTACAGCTATAAGCTTTGAGTCACAATTATATTATTACAGCTAAAGCTCACAGCTAAAATATTTTTTATGAAAATTGACGTGATACTCGGATTACAATGGGGTGATGAGGGCAAAGGGAAAATAGTAGATTTTTTAGCCGAAAAATATGACATCGTTGCGCGTTTTCAAGGCGGGCCAAATGCAGGGCATACTTTGAAATTCGGCGGCAAAAAATTTATTTTACATACCGTTCCTTCCGGTATTTTTCGAGAAAACTTAATCAATATCATCGGTAACGGTGTTGTGATTGATCCGATTACGTTGGAAAAGGAATTGGTGATGCTCGAACAAGCTGAAGTACACTATAAAGAAAGATTGTTGGTAGCACTGAAAGCGCATTTGATTTTGCCGACGCACCGTTTATTAGATGCAGCGAGTGAGGCATCGAAAGGTGTGGAAAAAATCGGCTCCACTTTAAAAGGTATCGGACCGGCTTATATGGATAAAACCGGTCGCAACGGTTTGCGGGTCGGTGATATTCTGGCAGATAATTTTTTGGAAAAATATGAGGGGCTCAAGAAAAAACACCTTGATTTAGCGCGTATGTATCCGGCAGTTGATTTCGATTTAGCCGCCGAAGAAAAAAAATGGTTTGCCGGTATTGAAAAACTAAAAACGCTGCACCACATTGCCGCCGAGTACTACATCAATGACGCTTTAGATAAAGGGAAAAGTGTTTTGGCAGAAGGCGCACAAGGTTCCATGCTCGATATTGATTTCGGCACTTATCCGTTTGTCACTTCGTCGAATACTTTAACGGCGGGTGTTTGCATAGGTTTGGGTGTAGCACCGTCGCGCATCGGCGAAATAATCGGCGTAACAAAAGCATATTGTACGCGTGTCGGTTCCGGTTCTTTTCCATCGGAATTACATGATGCAATCGGTGAAAGATTGCGCGTTGAAGGTGCGGAATTTGGCAGCACAACCGGTCGTCCGCGTCGTTGCGGTTGGATAGATTTGCCGCAACTCCGCTATACGATTATGTTGAATGGTGTTACGCAATTGTGTTTGACAAAAATTGATGTGTTGAATGTGTTCGAAGAAATAAAAGCTGCAACTAACTACGCTTACAACGGAAAAGAAACAAACGAATTACCTTACGACGTAAATACGACAGAGATAGAGCCTATTTATAAATCGTTCAAAGGTTGGAATACCAACACCGACAAAACAGATTTCGATGATTTGCCGGCGGCATTAAAAACTTTTGTCAAATTCATTGAACATTATTTAAAAGTGCCGGTGACAATGGTATCTGTCGGACCGGAACGCGAAAAATTAATTTTACGCTAAGGAACGCGAAATAAATAAAATAACAAACTATACTTATTCTTTTGTCGGGATACCGCCTATCTTTTGCGTTAAATATTACCGATATTCGCCTTAAAAGATAGTCGGTCCGACAGAAAAATAATTAAGCCTATTCCGACATTTTATTTATTTTGCATTCCTAAAACGAAAACCCTCGACCCCGTTTTAAAAATGTTGTCGAGGGTTTTCATTTAAAAAAAAATTTGTTTGTTCTTAAAAGTTACATTATTTTTGTACTTTAACATTTCTTTTTAACCAAAAAAACTTTTCGCTAATGAAACGCACTTCATTTTTTTTATTTTCTGCCTTACTCATTTTAAGCATGATAAGTTGTAAAAAATTGGGTGAACTTTGTAAAGATTTAGGCGGTTTTAGCACTACTATAACAACTAATGCTGTTTTGGCACCCGGAAGTGTTACTGCTTCAAAATCTTTTAATAACACCATTGCGACTGATTTATCGGCTTACGGTGCGAATGTGAACAATGTCAACTCTTTAACGGTATTGCCAATTGTTCTTACCATTCCTTCAACTGCCGGCTACACTTTTGCCGACATTGAAAGTGCAAGCATTTCCCTCAACGGGCAAGTTATCGGTACTTTACCTGCCGGCGCAACGGGTCTATCTGTTACGCTTACTTCGCCAAGTGTGACAGATATAAAAGCGAATGTTTTATTGGCTTCGACAGTTAATGCCGTTTTCACCGCCAATTTTAAAAAAGCAGTTGGTGCATCAACGATTGATGCAAAAATTCCGCTCAATGCCTGTTACCAAGTTTTGTAATTGATTTTTTTGATACATAAAAAACCGTGTAAGGAAATTTATTTTTCTTTACGCGGTTTTTTATGTACTTTGTTGAGTTATATTTGAGTTATTAACTGATGCTACGCAAAAGATGTGTAACAACGTCGAGGCTCCAGTAGTATTTTTTAAAAATAACCAATAAGCAATAAACAATAACCAATAACCAATTTCTATCTTTACGATTGAAAAGAGAAATAACTTTTTTTTAACAACCAACCGCGTTGACTATTTATTTTAATTTCGTCTTAAAATTGATAATTTAAATTTACTAAAAACTAATTGACATGAATAAGCTCATTTTAAGTATTCTAACTTCACTCCTTCTCATTACGACAAGTTTTGCACAGACGTCGCAAGACTTAATTAAAAAAGCGACAAAAGCCATTGACAATATCGGCGGAAAAAAAGAAAAAGTCGCCGAAGCTACGGCAGCTGTTAATGAAGCATTAAAATCGCCTGACAATCAAAGTAATTGGGAAGCACAATTATTGAAAGCTAAATTGAACAACGAATTATCTACAACAGATAATTTGCAAGTCTCAGCTAACGCTGCACTTAAAAAAGATTATAAACGCGAATACACGATGTCAGCTTTAAATGCTTTGGCAAGTATTGAAGCTGCACAAAAAGTTTTGCCGACTGATCCGAAATTGGCAAAAAAAGCAATGGCTGAAATTTTTAAAGCGGCTGCAATTACTGAAACAACACTCGGCAATTACGCGCAAGATTTTATTGATAAAAAAGATTCGACTGGCTATTTGAATGCGTTTTTGAGTTTTAAAGGCGCAATCGATTTGCATAAATTTTTGAAAGACAACGGACAAAAAAGCGCGCTCGACGACCAAAAAATTTATGATCGTCAAGAATATCTTGCCGCTTTATTATCGGGCTATGCCGGTAAAGAAAAAGATATGGTAGATGTTTATCAAAAACGCATTACTGCCGGCAAAGACACTACTTTCGATTTTATAAATTTATATAAAGTAAAATTAGCGGAAGGAAAAACTGACGAAGCAGTTGCATTATTAGCGCAAGGTCGCAAAAAATATCCGAATGAATCGCTTATGCTTTTTACGGAAATTAATTATTATCTAAAAATCGGTAAACTCGATATTTTGATTGATAAATTGAAAGAAGGTATTACTAAAGAACCTAATAACCCTTCTTTGTATTTTACTCTCGGCAATGTTTATGATAATTTGGCACAGAAAGAAACTGATGT
>JAYTIA010000516.1:0-9744 GCA_043732145.1 Saprospiraceae bacterium | reverse complement strand
TGAGTGATCCGGATTGTATTTTATATGTTGATTTCGGTTTGGTAAAAGGTTCTACAACACAATTATTTGGTCTGCAATCGTGGTATCGCGGTTTTACTTTGGGTGCTAAATATGGCTCGGAAGTCGGGCAACATCTTGGCGATAATTTTCAAATGCCCGGCGTTTTTGTCATTTACAATGGTTTTATTAAAAATAGTTTTATTCATAAAAACGTGTCCGAACGACCGGATTATTTTCAACTTATTGCATGTTGCACTATGTAAAATGAAAAAAGAAAAAAATTGAAAATAAAAAAAATCGTGCAAAGAAAATAAATTTTTCTTTGCACGATTTTTTTTTACTTTTTTAAAAATAAAGTTCGAAAAATAAATTCTTAAAATTATTTTTCATTTTTCATTTAATTACTCGCTCATATCTAATGTATGAAAAACATTGACGACATCTTCATCCTCTTCCATACGGTCTAAGAATTTAATAAAGGCTTCTGTTTCTTCGTCCGATAATTTTTTTGTCATTGTCGGCAGCCGTTCTAAGCCGGCTTGTTCTATGTCAATTTTTTGTTCTTCCAAAAACTTTTGCATCGCGCCATAGTCCTTGAAATTACAATAAATAACGTACTCGTCTTCTTCCGATTTAATTTCATCTAAGCCCGCATCAATCATTTCGAGTTCTAAATCGTCTACATTCGGCAGGTTTTCTTTTTTTACGCGAAAAGTACCTTTGCGCACGAACAAATAATCAACAGAACCCGATGTGCCGAGTGAACCGCCGGTGCGATTGAAGATTAAACGCACATTAGCAACAGTGCGTGTCGGATTATTGGTCGCAGTTTCTACAAGAACTGCAATACCGGCAGGACCGTAGCCTTCATAAACTACTTCCGCATAATCTTCGGCATCTTTTGATGTTGCATTTTTAATTGCCGAATCCACATTTGCTTTCGGCATATTTGCTTTACGCGCATTGTGTACGGCTAAACGCAAACGCGAATTGTAAGCGGGATCGCCACCGGCTTCTTTAACAGCTATCGCAATTTCTTTACCGATTTTGGTAAATGTTTTTGCCATCGCGCCCCATCTTTTGAATTTGCGCTCTTTGCGATATTCAAACGCTCGACCCATAAAATTGACAATTGACAATTGACAATTGACAATTGTCAATTAAAAGTAAAAACATTTTCAATTGACAATTGTCAACTTTCAACTAATTTACATATTTTTTATAATTTCGTCGCCAAACTCGCTGCATTTTAATTTTGTCGCACCTTCCATAAGGCGTTCAAAATCGTAAGTCACGCGTTTTGCGGCAATAGAATTTTCGATACCCTTTACTAATAAATCTGCTACTTCTTGCCAGCCCATATATTCAAACATCATGACGCCGGAAAGAATAACTGATGATGGATTTACAACATCAAGGTCGGCATATTTCGGGGCAGTACCGTGTGTCGCTTCAAAAATCGCGTGACCGGTGACGTAATTAATATTTGCACCCGGAGCAATACCGATACCACCGACTTGTGCCGCCAATGCATCGCTCAAATAATCGCCGTTTAAATTTAAGGTAGCGATAACATCAAAATCTGTCGGGCGCGTTAAAACTTGTTGAAGCGCAATATCTGCAATGGCATCTTTCACTAAAACTTTTCCGCTTGCGAGTGCTTCTTTTTGTGCGGCATCGGCAACAGCCGCGCTTTTTTCTGCTTTTATTTTATCGTATTGATTCCAAGTAAAAATTTGATCGCCAAATTCTTTTTCGCAAACATCGTAGCCCCAATTTTTGAAAGCACCTTCAGTAAATTTCATGATGTTACCTTTATGTACGAGTGTCAACGATTTCTTTTTACTTTCAATGGCAAATTTAATTGCAGCACGCACCAAACGTTCGGTACCGGCTTTAGAAACCGGTTTGATACCGATGCCGACCATTAACTCATTTGAAGCATCTTTTAAATGTGCCGCTTTGTTGTAGTCTTTTACTTTTTGAGCCGTACCGAAACGAATTTTATCAAATTGTTTAGGAAAGTTTTTTTTCAAAAACTTCAAAAATAATTCTGCTTCCGGCGTTCCGGCAGCGTATTCGATACCGGCATAAATATCTTCCGTATTTTCGCGAAAAATAACCATATCCACATCTTGAGGACGTTTTACCGGCGAAGGCACACCCGTAAACCAACGTACGGGACGCAAACATACGTATAAATCTAAAATTTGGCGCAATGCCACGTTCAACGAGCGAATACCGCCGCCAATCGGTGTCGTTAAAGGACCTTTAATGGCAATTAAATGTTCGCGAATAACGTCCAATGTTTCATCCGGCAACCAATTTTTAGTCGCGTTAAATGCTTTTTCACCGGCGAGTACTTCTTTCCAATGAATTTTTCTTTTGCCTTTATACGCTTTTTCAACTGCCGCGTCGAAAACGCGCACCGATGCTTTCCAAATATCGCGTCCGGTACCGTCACCTTCAATAAAAGGGATAATCGGATCATTCGGCACTTTTAATTTACCGTTTTTTATTGTTACCTTAGAACCACTCATGGCGACTTTTACTTTATAATTTGAAGAAATTTGATTTGGTTGGTTTTAAAACGAAATAAGCCTATTGATAGTTACAACGTTTTTATCCTACACCGCAAAACGGGGGTAAAGATATAGAAATCTGTATTGTTTTAGGAAAATTTTGAATTTTTTTTATTCAGGTGTTAAAGCAAATTTATCAGTTGATTTATTTTGGCTTTTCAAGAGAGTTAATATTTGTAAACGAGATATTTTTGTAAATCAAACTTAAATCTATGGCACAACCCACTGATTTTAATTCGATTTTTTCGGAAATGTTTTTGCAAATACTTTCGCGCCACAAAAACGGCTCTTCTCTAAAACGTGTTTCTACCTGACATGTATCTTGTTCAATCAAAAGATATTCTTTGAAAGAAGGCAATGTTTTGTAGGCGTTAAATTTATCGGTGCGATCATATTTTTTTGTGCTTTTAGATAATACTTCTATGATAAGTAAAGGATTTATTAAAAGCACTTCGTTTTTGTCCCAATATTGAGGCGTCTCTGAAACAACTAATACATCCGGATACAAACTAAAATTAAAATCAGGTAAATAAACTAATTGTTGACTACTCATCACGATATACTCTTTATTGTTAGCCGAAAAAGTATTCATTAATGCAGTTGTAATATTAGCTACAATAATATTATGTGGTCCTTTAGCCATAGGTAGTTTGGTTATAATCCCGTTATAGTATTCATTTAATTCCGACGCACGTTCTTCGCGTTTTAGATATTCCGAAAGTGTATAAAGACGCGGTTCTTTTACCGGTTTCAAGACAGCTAAAGGAAAAGCAACAGTATTTGTATTTTCGGACATGGTGTGCATTTTTTAAATTGAAATTACTTTTGACAAAATTAGTGCTTTTTGAGAAAAAAACAAATGACTTCTGTTTGTGTTTTACCGATACTCCGGAAAAAGAAATAAAAGTTCCAATTGAGAATTGATTAATTGAAATAAATTTTTTAAAAAATGGATTCAAATTTTATTGCAAACTCTGCCTTTACATCACCCGTTTCAGAAAATTCTTTTAAAACAACATTTTCAATTCTATTCACCAATATCCCACCATCCGGTTTCGGCATTTCAATTTTAATATAATTATCTGTAAAACCGGTGAGCAACGTTTGATTTTTATGATTTTCAAAAAGTACCGGACGTGTTTCGCCGATGTGTTGCGCGTAAAAAGCGCGACGCTTTTTGTCGGAAAGAATTTGCAAACGCTCGTTGCGTTCTCTTCTGATATTCATCGGAACAGCGTTTGTCATTTCCGATGCGGGCGTATTCAATCGTTCGGAATACGTGAACGGATGTAAATAACTCACATCTAAATCGCTGATGAAACGCACTGTTTCGTTAAAATCTTCGGCTGTTTCATCCGGAAAACCCACAATTACATCCGCACCGATACACGCGTGAGGCATGAATTTTTTTATTGTTTCTACGCGCGATTTATACCATGCACGTTTATACCGGCGGCGCATTTGCAACAGTTGTTTATCATTACCGGATTGCATCGGCACATGAAAGTGGGGCATAAAACGCGCACTTTGTGCAACGAAAGCAATAATTTCATCCGTCAATAAATTTGGTTCGATGCTCGAAATTCTGAAACGTTCTATTGAAGAAACTTTATCGAGTTCTTGAATTAAATCAATAAAGAGAGCTTCTTTTTTGGTGCGTGCACCTTCAATCACTTCCGTACCGTTGCCAAAATCGCCAATGTTTACGCCGGTGAGTACAATTTCTTTCGCACCCATCTCCGCAATTTTATACGCATTTTCAACGATACTTTCAACAGTATCGCTCCGACTTTTACCGCGTGCTAACGGAATAGTACAAAAAGAACATTTATAATCGCAACCGTCTTGAATTTTTAAAAACGAGCGTGTACGGTCGCCAAATGAAAAAGCATTTGTAAACGTTGTGGCTTCTCGAATATCTCCGGCTTGCACCAAACCTTTTCCGGAAGTTTTCGAGAGTGTATCAATAAATTCTAAAATTCTGAATTTTTCATTCGCACCTAAAACCAAATCAACGCCTTCGATGTTCGCAATCTCTTGCGGTTTCAATTGCGCGTAGCAACCCACAACAACAACCAAAGCATTTGGAGATTGTCTCAAAACGCGCCGCACAAATTGCCGACATTTTTGGTCGGCAAAATCCGTAACGGAACACGTGTTCAGCACATAAATATCTGCCGGTTGTTCGAAATCGTGAACGGCATAACCACGCTTCTCAAACATCTGTTGAATAGACGATGTTTCGGAATAGTTTAATTTACAGCCTATTGTATGAAACGCGACGGAACGAGGAGTCATTAATAATGGTTAGTTGTTAGTTGTTAATAGTTAATTTTTATTAGTTATCAAATGTAAAAATGGAATTAAACATTAATAACTAACAACTAACCATTATTTAGTGCAAATTTACACCTTATCAATAATTTCTTTCAATATTTTTTTTATTTCGGAGAAAAGGAATTATTTTTGATGAATTTATTGATATTGGACATACTGATTTTAGACTTATTGACGATAGAAATTATGCTTTGAAAAGTCCAAAATCACTAAGTCTAAAATCAGTAAGTCCATGAGATTGATTCCAATTTTCAAACGTACGAATATGAAAGTCGCTTTAGATTTTTATACCGGCATTTTAGATTTTAAAATAAAATATATAGAAGCTACGAAAAATGATCCGGTGGTGATTTTAAAAAATGGCAGTGTGCAAATCATGCTTTCAACGATGGTCGGTGAAAAACCGTTTCGTACGGCGGCGAATATTTATGTGCGCGACGTAGATAAGCTCTTCAAAAAATATTTGAGCACAGGGTTGGATATTTCCGGCAGAACAGATTCTCCCGTACATCATGGCCCGCTGAATCAAATCTGGGGAACGCGCGAGTTTTATGTATCGGATCCGGACGATAACACTTTGTGCTTTATTAACGAATAATGAACAAGGAATAATTTTTATTGTTGGTTATTAATGTTCATTGTTTATTAAATCTGTTACGTTTAACTTAAAAACAGTCTCAATTGTATAAATGGAGCTAAAGCTCATCACTCAAGGCTCACAGCTAATAACTGTTAATTCTTAATTCTTAATTTCAAATTATTATGGCTCTTTTTGGAAATTCAAATCCGTTTTTAAGCGAGAAAAATTTCTCGAACACTTTGGACCCGCACGTCATGCAAGAAGAATTGATGACAGTGAACGGCGCGGTTAATAAAACTTTGACATTAACTGCGATGTTGGTGGCTACATCTGCTATCAGTTTTTTATATCCAAATCCGTTATTTTTAATCGTTGGTGTGGTTGGCGGTTTAATCGCGGTTTTATTTGCGTCTTTCAAACCGACCACTTCAGCGGTTGCCGCGCCTGCTTATGCATTGCTTGAAGGTTTGGCACTCGGTACAATTTCAGCGATGTATGCAGCGCAATATCCGGGTATTATCGTAAATGCAGTGACAAGTACCATCGGTATTTTATTTGCAATGTTAATGATTTATCGTTCGGGTGCAATAAAAGTTGATGACAGATTGCGCACCGGTATAATGATGGCAACTTTTGGCGTGTTCATCGTTTATCTGGTAGATATGGTTTTGGGTATGTTTCATATTCATATCCCGATGATTCACGAAGGCGGTACTTTCGGTATTATTTTCAGTCTCGTCGTCATAGCTATTGCAACGATGAATTTATTGCTCGATTTCGATATGATTGAACGCGGCGCGCAATCAGGCGCACCGAAATACATGGAATGGTTTTCGGCGATGGGGTTGCTTATCACTTTGGTTTGGTTGTATCTTGAAATTTTGCGCTTGCTTTCAAAAGTTTCGCGCAGCAGATAAATTTTAATGGTTAATTGTTAAAAATAAAAAATGCCGCAAGTTTTGAACTTGCGGCATTTCTTATTTCTGAAAAAGTCCGCGTTTAGGACATTTAAAAAGTCATATAGATTTTGAGCCTTAACAACCATAAAACGAAAAGCGCGAAAGGAAAATAAATCCTTTCGCGCTTTTTGTTTTTTAATTAACTATTACCATTAACCATTAACCGGTAAACATTATTTTTTTCCTGCTTCCGCACGCGCCAAATATTTATCAATATCTCTGCCTTCGGTTGTTTGCGGATATTTTTCTTTAATTTCTTTGTAAGCAGATAAAGCCGAAGCGTTATCGTTTTGTTTTTCGCTCAACATACCGTAAAGTTTGAGGTAATGCGCTTTTATATCATCTACATCACCTGAATTAGCGGCTTGTCTGTAATTTTTTAGCGCATTGGCGAAATCATTTTTTTCGCTGTACGCATCACCCAATACACCATATTTTGTGGCGCCAAGTACACTGCCGTCAGGCGAATAATCGTTCATGTATTTAATCGCTTCATCGTATTTGCCGAGATTTTGATAACAAATTGCGGCGTAGCAACGCGCTAAATTTCCTGCCGGTGCGCTGCTATATTTTTTTGCAATGTCAAGAAAACCGTCGAAACCACCGCCCGGATTATTCAATGCCTGTGCAAATGAATCGCGTTCAAACATTTGTTCGGCGCGCCACATGGCTGTCACCGCTTTTTTTTGTTCGCCGGCAACATGATTTCTCCAAAAAAACCAACCTGCACAAGCCGCGATTATTGCTACCGCACCGATAATGAGTGGTTTGCGATACACTTCCAACCAATGTTGCGCTTCGTGCGTTACTTCCGTGATGTCAACAAGAACATCTTCTTTGCTTACTTTTTGTATAACTTTTTTCTGAGTCTGTCCTCCTCTGTTCGGATTTTGTATCGTTGACATGAGTTTAATTAAATGATGAACGCAGAATGATGACTGATAAATCTTGTTAAAAACGCGATTATCAGTTTATCGAAAACTTTTAATTGCTTCCGATTCATTCAACAATTGTGATGTATCGTTTTATATTTCGGTTCGATTTTTTTATCCTTAGATTTATTTTTACGAAAAAATTATTTTTTCGTTTTATTTTTCAAAAAAATTTTTCAATTCTTAATTTTAAAAAAGCCCGTGCAGTTCTGCTTGCACTTTGCTGACTATCACGCCTAAATCTTCCGGACGATTGATAAAATCTATTTCATCACTGTTAATAACGAGGAGTTTTCCAATCTTATAATTATTTATCCAATTATCATACCGTTCATTTAAACGGTGTAAATAATCAATAGAAATATTGCCTTCATAATGTCTGCCGCGCGTTTGAATATGATTTACCAAAGTCGGCACACTCGCTTTCAAGTAAATCATTAAATCCGGCGGTGTTACGTGATCTACCATGAGTTGAAAAAGCGAGAAATAATTTTCGTAATCTCGTTTTGACATCAAACCCATTTCGTGCAAATTCGGCGCAAAAATATGTGCATCTTCGTAAATAGAACGATCTTGCACAACAGTTTTATCACCGTTTTTTATTTTCAATAATTGACGATATCGACTGTTCAAAAAGAAAACTTGCAAATTAAAGGACCAACGCTGCATTTCGTGGTAAAAATCGGCGAGATACGGATTGTCGTTTACTTCTTCATACTGCACTTCCCAACTCAAGTGTTTTGAAAGTTGCGTAGCTAAAGTCGTTTTTCCGGCACCGATATTTCCGGCGATGGCAATATGTTTTACGCGCGTCGGTGCATCAATCATTTTATGCTTTATTTCCTTTTTCGTAATCTGCCAAAAATTGTGCTAAACCACTATCGGTCAACGGATGTTTCAATAAGCCTAAAATGGCGGACAGCGGACAAGTACAAACATCGGCGCCGGCTTTCGCACATTCGATGATATGCAACGGCGAACGAATACTTGCAGCTAAAACCATCGTATCAAAACCTTGTACTGAGTACATATCTACGATTTCTTCTATCAACGCTACACCGTTCCAACCAATATCATCAATACGCCCAATGAACGGCGAAATATAAGTAGCTCCGGCTTTTGCCGCTAAAAGTGCTTGACCGGCTGAAAAAGCTAAGGTGCAATTTGTTTTGATATTATTTTCGGTGAACCAAGCTATCGCTTTGATACCATCTTTAATCAGCGGAATTTTTACAACGATATTCTCGGCAATATCCACTAAACGCTGTCCTTCTTTAACCATACCGGCAAAGTCTATTGCAGTAACTTCTGCACTGATGGCTCCATGCGGTACAATTTCGCAAATGGTTTTATAATGCTTCAGAATATTATTCGTGCCGGTGATGCCTTCTTTCGCCATTAATGACGGATTAGTGGTGACACCATCAAGAATACCTAAATCTTTGGCTTCACGAATTTGGTCGAGATTAGCAGTATCAATGAAAAATTGCATTTGGAAAGTTTTGAGTTGAAGTAAAACCGGGAATTGAGAATGAAAAAAAACGCGCCAAGCACACCGCTCAACTAACTTATCCTTGCTGTGTTTCCACCCTGAGGAGGTTCGAAAGGAGCTGGTCGCTTGACGCGGGTGCAAAATTATACTTTTTTTTGTAAATTACAATTGAATGGTGATTTATTTTTGAATTATAGTTATACGTTGAAGCGAATAATAAATAATGAACAATGAATAAAATTGAGTGTAAATTATTTGTACAAAATAAAACCGGCTTTTATTTTCATTCAACTAGTTACAGAAAATATACTAATCTAAAAAAAAATTACAAAATAAACAATTATTTTTGCGCCTTAATAAAATTTTACAGAAAGAAATGATAAGAAAAAAAATAGTTGCCGGCAATTGGAAAATGAATAAAACGATGAGTGAAGCGCGATCACTCGTTGAAGAAATAAAGAAACATAACTTACCTGATAATGTTACGGTGGTTTTATGTCCGCCAAGTTTGTATGCCGACGCAATTAACCAATTAATAAACGGTGTTAAAAATTTACATCTCGGTGCGCAAAATGTGCATCAAGAAACATCCGGTGCTTACACCGGTGAAGTTTCAATAGATATGTTAAAAAGTGTCGGTGTTGAGTTTGTGATTATCGGACACAGCGAACGCCGTGCTTCCAGTCGCGAATCGAGTGCGCACATTACACAAAAAATTAAAAGTTTAAGTGCCGCCGGTGTGACACCTATTTATTGTTGTGGCGAACCGCTTGCCATTCGTGAAAAAGGTACGCACGTTTCGTATGTAGCTAAACAAATTAGAAATGAACTTTTTGGTTTTTCGGGCGACGAAATAAAGAAT
>JAYTIA010000515.1:0-3769 GCA_043732145.1 Saprospiraceae bacterium | reverse complement strand
CATATCTTGCGAGTTGACACGCTTCTTCAATTGTAAATCCGCTCGGAGAAATTCTTTTTTGCGCCGGTGCATCGCTGTATTTCAGTGCTGACAAATGAATACTTACCATATCCGCATCGCGAATAGCGGGTTCTGTTTCTTCAAGATTGTTTTTTGCTTTGCCCAACCGTACGATTTCAAAGTTTTTCTGCTCCATAAATTCTGTCACCGCTTGCTCGTTGTAGTGCATTTGCAAGCCAATAATGCCGGCATTAAAAAGTTTAGCGTCGGTTAATAAATTTTCCCATTGTGTTTTATCGGCATTCTCAGAGTTCGGCAAATTTATTTTTTCATCAACGACAGCAACGGTGATGGCATTTTTTTTCATTTTATACGAATTGAACTGCGCTAAAGTACTGTTCGTGCCGGTGCCGATAAGTATCGGCACAATACCGCTTTGTATCAATTCATTGATCAGAGGCGCAATAAAAGAAATGTCTTCTTTACGCACATTGCCCAAATCTGCAAACGTTAATCCGCCGAAAGTATCACTTAAAGCATAAAAAGTGCGACGAATATTATCCACGCCTTCGCCGATACCGATAATGGCTAAAGATATTTTCTCAAAATTGGTCGTCTCATCGTTTTGCCAAAAATGAATTTTCTCCCCGATATTTTTAGAATTTTCGGATTGATAAGTCTGTATTTTTTCCGGTGAAACCGGTTTCAACCAGTGTTCTAACATTATTTGGATTTTGGATTTTGGATTTATAACTAAACTACTAACTAATAACTAACTAACTGTTACCAAACTCCGCATATACATTTCATAATAATAACCTTGTTTTGCCATTAATGCTTCATGCGTACCTTGTTCAACTATTTCGCCGTTGTCAAGCACAATAATTTTATCGAAAGTTAAAAGACCGTAAATACGATGCGTGATGATAATGCTCGTTTTATCGGCAAGTGCGTCGGTAAGGTAACCCAAAATAGTTTGTTCGGTCGTCGTGTCAACAGCAGAAAGCGAATCATCCATGATGACGATTTCCGGTTTTTTTATCAGCGCACGTGCAATAGAAACGCGCTGTTTTTGTCCGCCGGAAAGTGTTACACCGCGTTCACCCACCATTGTATCAAATTGTTCCGGCAGACTCAAAATATCTTCATGTACTGCCGAAAATTTTGAAAACTGTTCTATTTCTTGGCGACTTGCGTCGGCTTTACCGAAAGAGATATTGCCTGCAATCGTGTTGCTGAACAAAAAAACATCTTGAGGCACGAAGCCGATGCTTTTGCGCAGAACTGACAGAGGATACGATTTAATATCTTTACCGTCAATCGAAATTGTGCCGGCGGTGACATCGTACAAACGCACCAACAAATCGGCAATCGTTGTTTTGCCGCTCCCGGTTCTGCCGATAATGGCTAATTTTTCTCCGCGTTGAACAGAAAAATTAAGATTTTTTAAGGCTTGAATACCGGTGTCCGGATAGATAAAAGATACGTTTTTAAATTCAATATTTCCTTCGATTTTGGATTTTGGATTTTGGATTTTGGATTTACTATAATTGTTTTCTTGTACGGTGTCTGTTGTCCTTTGTCCGTTGTCTGAAATACTCGGTACCATGTGCATAAACGCATTGATACGTTTCATAGAAGCAGCGGCTTGTTGTGAGAGCGAGGCAATCCACCCGATGCTTGTGACGGGCCACGTCAGCATATTGACATAAATCACAAACTCTGCGATATTTCCGGGTGTGATGCTGCCATTGACAACTTGCAATCCGCCGACATATACTGTGATAATCACACTCAGAGAAATACAAAAAAGCATAATCGGGAAAAATGCGTTGTCAATCTTCGCCAAATTCATCGTTTTATTTTTATAGACATCGCTTTCGCCGGCAAAATGTTTTACAATCGGTGCTTCACGCACATAACTTTTTACGACGCGCACACCCGAATACGCTTCTTGTGCCGAGGAAGTTAAATCCGACAGTTGTGATTGAATCAGCGTTGACCTTAAATTAATTTGTCTTGATACGTAGTAAATACCCGCTACTAAAAACGGTAAAGGTATCAAGCAATAAAAAGTCAGCGAAGGGCTCACTTGCACCATAGAATATATAGTGAGAATAAAAAGCGAAACTAAGTTGGCTCCGTATAAAATTGTCGGTCCCAAATAATTGCGCACTTTGTTCACATCTTCAACGATGCGACTCATCATATCGCCGGTGCTGTTGCGTTTGTAAAAAGCAATATCGAGTTGTTGGTAATGATCGAAAACTTCTTTGCGCATATCGTATTCAATCAAACGACTCATTCTGATAATCGTTTGACGCATCAAATACATAAACAAACCCATCAATAAAGCTAAAATTAAAACAGTAATACCGAAGAACAATAAACTTTTTGCGAGAATATTGTGCAAATCCGACTGCAAAGCAAAACCATTTGTCGTTTTATAAAAACTGATATTATCAACAACCAAATCCAATGCGCGACGCAACATTTGCGGTTGTAAAATACGAAAATAGTTGGAAAGCGACACAAATAAGATGCCGCTCCACAAAAGCGTTTTGTACTTTACAAAAAATTTATTTAAACTTGATAATTCGCCCACTTATTTAAATGAAAAATGAAAAATAAAAAAATTTTTTTTGAAAATTTTACGTGCCGAATTTTTTTTCATTGAATTTCGGCATTTATGCCGGAGTATTTCGCTGAAAGACACTAATTATCGAATGCACCGAAAAATTAAAAAACCAAAACCAAATAAATAAACTTTAAAATGCTTAATTTTGTTGCTTTATTTGTGATGAAAAAATTTCCACAAAGATAATCATTTAGTTGACAGTTGACAATTGACAATTGTCAGTTAAAAATCCAATAACTGTCAACTGACAACTGACAAGAAGCAATTTATAATTAATTAAATTTTTCATTTGAATACGCAACAAGCAGTTTATCAGAAACAAACAATCGTTACAGTTGACCAACTCAATGACGCTATTGTAGAAGGTATGCAAAACCTCAAAGCAAAAAAAATTCTTAAAATTGATTTGCGCAAAATCTACGATGCACCGGCGCGTTTCTTCATTATTTGTGAAGGCGAATCGAACGTGCAAGTGCGGGCTATCACGGACAGCATTTATCGCCATGTCAAAGATACACTCTCAACCGGTGCAGCGCATATCGAAGGCGGTACATCATCAACTTGGGTAGTGATGGATTATTTTGAAACCGTCGTTCATGTTTTTTATCGCGACACACGCGTATTCTACGATTTGGAAGGTTTGTGGAGCGACGGCAAGTTTACGGAATACGCTGACTTGAATTAAGAATTAAGAATTAAGAATTAATTTTCTTAGCTCTTAATTATTAATTATTAATTATTAATTTTCTAAATGAAGTTAGATATTCTCGCCATAGGCGTTCATCCCGACGATGTTGAACTCTCGTGCAGCGGTACGCTTTTGCGTCAGATTGATTTAGGAAACACTGTCGGCCTCCTCGATTTAACAAAAGGTGAACTCGGTACACGTGGTTCTGCAAAAATTCGGACTTACGAGGCACATGACGCGGCAAAATTAATGGGTGCTAAAGTGCGTGTTCAATTGGATTTACAAGATGGTTTTTTTACACACGATGATTTTAATCTGAAAGAAATTATCCGAGTCATCAGGCGTTTGCAACCGGAAATTGTTTTAGCAAATGCGATTGATGATAGACATCCTGATCACGGTCGCGCTGCAAAACTCACTGCCGATGCTTGTTTTTTGAGCGG
>JAYTIA010000514.1:0-9763 GCA_043732145.1 Saprospiraceae bacterium | reverse complement strand
AATCCCGAAAGCAGTACAAACAACACCGATTATAACTGCTGCTATCGCAAATTTTGTACGCGTGCCGGTCGGTTTATCAGCCAATAATAAAGTGAGCGACATCATTAAAGCAAAACCGGCATAATGAAAGTGCGCACCGGTAAGTAAAACTATCCAAGGCGAAAAATTGAGCGGCGTGTAACCCAACCTGTCAAAAACTAGCCAAAGAGATGCGTTGGCTAAAAATCCCCACGAAATGAAAAACGATAAAGCTAAAAGTATATCATTCCAATTTCTTTTTCCTTTTTTTAGAAGTGTTTTAATGAATTGAAAAAACTGCGACAAAGCATAGTTTGCACAGAATAACACATAACCCGAAGCCCAAATTCCGCTCGAATTATCTTTATCTAAACAAAAAGAAACGCCTAACATAACGGCGAACAAAAATTCAAAAACAACTGCGTACTCCGAAAAAATTTGAACTTCTTGACGCTTTCTTGTTTCTTCTAAACCAATCGGAACGAGAATAAGTGCCGCCCACAAAATCATGATGACAGCCCAAGTCGGATGGGTCGGTTGCGCACGTGTATAAATCGCAACAACTGCGATGATGCTTATTTTTATCCAAAGTCCGATACTGTCTAAAGGATTAGAGAACAGGTTCGGCACTTCCGGAGGTGGCGTATTTTTCGGTAATCTTTTTAACATGGATAAGTGATTGACGCACAAATTTTTTTTGATAATAACGCGCAACAGGCGCACCCAATCGCGCTAAAATATGATAAGGTTTTGATACTGCCGTAATTTCGTACCAAACTTTTCCGTCATTATCCATTCGTACCTCAAATAATTCTTCACCGCTTTCTGCGTGGTGTGTGAGTGTGCCATAAGCAAAACCAAACCGTTGTGTATCATCGGTTAAGTATAAAATGCGTGCCGTATTCATCCACCAAGTGCCGAGTACTTTGGCATTCATTACAACAACATCGTTAACCGTAAATTTTTTATTGTGAAAGTATATGCGCGCCCAAACACCCGGAAACATTGCCCAATCACGCATAGCATCTTTCGCGGCATTAAAAGTTTTCGTCCCTTCTCCGAGTAAAATACTGTTTTTATCATGCCGAAAATCTTTTAAATTATTTTTGTCGTAATTGTGCGGTGCATTGCGTTGCGCTTCGATCAAATTATCAAGTTGTACTTTTGTCGGGAATGAAAATTGAAATGTCATAAGGATTATGGACTAAGGAGGGCAAACAGTTTATATGTTCTTAGATTTAAGTTCGAAAATGAAACGTAAAAAATAGAAAATTGTTCATAGCAATTTTCAATTTTCAATTATTCATTATCCTCATAAATCAATATCTTTGCAGAAAATACTGTTTAGTCATACATGCTGAAAGACATAAAAATTTTTTTTCAAGAACGTTTGATTGCTCCGGTGTCGCGTACTGTGTTGCCTGTGAGAAACGCGCTGTCTGTACTGTTTACACCTTTGGCGCGTGTTATTGCACCCCTTAAAACGCAATTTGATGAACGTTGGGCATTTTTTGCCGCCGATCATCCAAGTTTCGCGCTTTGGATTCGCCGTTCATTCAAGTTGGTGATGGGTTTTTACGCTTTGTATTTCATATTTGCTATCGGTTTGTTCGGTGAATTGCCGACTGTTACAGCGCTGCAAGATATGCAAACCCTTAACACGTCGGAAGTTTATACTGCCGATAGTTTGCTTATCGGAAAATTTTATAAAGAAAATCGCAAAGATATTCACTTCGACAGTATTCCGACACACGTAGTGAATGCCTTGATTGCTACCGAAGATGAACGCTATTGGGATCACAGCGGTATAGATTTCAGAAGTTTTGCGCGTGTTTTTGTTCGTTCCTTTATAAAAGGTGATGAAGCCGGCGGCGGCGGTTCAACATTGTCGCAACAATTAGCAAAAAATTTATTCGGGCGAAAAAAATATGCTTTTCTCAGCACACCTATTAATAAAATCAGAGAAATGCTGATTGCGCTAAGGTTGGAACGCGCTTACGATAAAAAAAATCTTTTGTCTTTTTATTTGAATACTGTTCCTTTCGGCGGCAATGTTTTTGGAATAGAAATGGCATCAAAACGTTTTTTTAATAAATCAACTCCACAATTAAGTATCACTGAAGGGAGTGTTATTGTCGGTATGTTGAAAGCAAATACAAATTTTAATCCGAAAAGAAATCCGGATAGATCGCGTGACAGACGCAATGTTGTGATGGCACAAATGGTGAAAAATAATTTTTTGACTAAAACTGCTTACGATTCTTTAAAATTAAAACCTTTAAAATTAAATTATCAACCGGTTTTGAACCGCGATATGATGGCTTCGTATTTCAAAGATTATTTGCGCCAAATTTTACCGAAAATGCTTGAGGGCGTAAAAAAAGAAGACGGTAAACCTTACGATATTTTTAAAGATGGTTTAAAAATTTATACGAGTTTGGATGGTCAAATGCAAAAACTCGCCGAAGAAGTAGTCTTGGAGCGGATGGCAAAATTGCAGCAAGTTTTTGATGAGCATTGGTCCGGACAAAAATGGTGGGGTGATGATAAAAATTTAGAAGATGCTATGCATAACAGCGACAGATGGCGACATTTGAGTGCGGACGGTTTTAGCACAGCTAAAATTCGCCAAAATTTTTCAAGCTCAAAATTGAGTATGTCTATTTTTGCTTGGGATAAAGATAAACCCGCCGTAGATGAACGTATACTTTCGCCTTTAGATTCCATTAAATATTATTTAAGACAATTGAGCGCGGGTTTTTCTGTTATGGACCCGCGAGACGGTTTAATAAAAGTTTGGGTAGGCGGAACAGACTATAATTTTTTTCAGTATGATCACGTGCGCTCACACAGACAAGTCGGGTCAACTTTTAAGCCCATTGTTTATGCGCGCGCTATTCTATCCGGTATTCGTCCGTGTGAATATATTTCAAATCATCTTACAGCTTATATGAATGACGGACGTGTGCGCGAAGCGTGGCAACTGACTGAAGAAGAAAAAAAAGATGCTTATATACCACGCAATTCGGGTGAAAGTTATTTCGGCTCTTATTCTTTGGAAGGCGCGTTGACTAATTCTGTGAATGTAGTTTCGGTGCATTTGATTAATAAAGTTGGCGTAAAGTCTGTTATTAATTTAGCTAAAGAAATGGGTGTGACAACAGAAATGGAACACGATTATTCTATCGCACTCGGTACGTCGGAAATTTCTTTGTTCGATATGATGAAAGTTTATGGCACTTTCGCCGCTCGCGGTAAACGTCCGGAACCGGTTGTTGTTTTAAAAGTGGCAACACGCGACGGCAAAGTGATTGCCGATTTTTCTAAAAACAGCAATCCGCTCAATTGGCAACAAGTGCTTACGACAGACCAAGCTGACATCATGACGCGCATGATGAAATCAGTTGTCAACGACGGCACCGCAGGCAGGATGCGTTCAACTTATGATTTGACAAGCGATATTGCAGGAAAAACCGGAACAACTCAAAGTCATGCCGACGGTTGGTTTATGTGTTATACACCGAATTTAGTTTGTGGTACTTGGGTAGGTGGTTCTTTACCTTCAATTCGTTTCAGAGATATTAGTGAAGGGCAAGGAGCTTACACGGCTTTGCCGATTGCCGGAATGTTTTTGCAGCGTTTATATAAAATGCCGCGATATGCTGCACTGAAAGCCGAAAAATTTCCTGAACCCGCCAACCGGATAAAAGATTCGATGGAATGTGCGCATCGTTTTTTTTCTCAAGACGAAATTGCGCTTATGGATTCTTTACATATCGTTGATTCTCTAAGACGGGACAGCCTGAAATTTTATACCTATTCAACTCAATCCGCTTTACCGTCAGATAGTTTAAAAAAGTCATCACCTGTTCAAAATTTGCCGACCAACAGAGAAGATCACGAACTGCGAAATAATAATTTAGATGTGCCGGAAACAAAACCCAAAATTCCGCTTATACAAAACAATACCAATAACGGCAAACCGGATATAAAACAACCGGCAAATCTGCCATTTCCTACAAGACCGATACCGAAACCACCAAAACAATGAAAACTAATTTTCTACTTGCAGAAAATTGATTTTGGGTTTATATTTACGTTTTAAAAAATGCAGCAGCACCGCGAGGCACTGCGTTGCTATAACTCAACGCTAAACACCTTATTTATGAAAATTCAAATTTTACTTTTTATTTCTCTTTTTTGTGCTAAAATTTTATCGGCACAAACGACTACTGTTCAAGATCCTTTGAAATCAATTAATATTAGAAACGACGGTTTTAAAAGATTTTCGTTAGGTTTGTCAACGGGTATAGAGCAAACAGCGTTTCGTTTCGACAAACTTAGTTTAGATTCTTTTGCCGCACAAGCAAAAGCGGCAAGTGATAAAAGTATTACGGGCTTTACGCTCGGTATTTCAACGCGCACGCGCTTTACCAAAAATTGGGATTTATTGATTGATGTGGGGGCACTTTTTAAAGATAAAAGTCTTTCTTTTAATCCGGCTGATAACGGTACTTCTGTCGGACGTTTTAAAATTAATGGTTATCAAATTCCGATTCATTTGCGTTATATGATTGATAAATGGAAAGTCAAACCTAATCTTTATTTTGGCGGAGAATTTACTTGGCGGGTTAATTCAAACGCCACCGATGCGGGTTTTAATACAAGTGCAAGTTATATTGACATCGGTGCCGGTATTCAAATAAAATTGTGGAAAATTACGATTAATCCCGGATTGAGCTACGGATTCGGCTTGAGCAATTTATTGAAACCTGGTGCTTCAGTTTTGGATAATGCCGCTAATATTTTGAAACAAAATAAATTTAGCATGAGTTTACATATTTTTTAGTTGATTGATTAATAATTGTTTTTACTAAGGAAATTATTTTGAATACTCTTCCAATTTCAGTTTCTCTTTTGCCGATAAACTTTCAAATCCGTTGCATTTTATTTTTTCGAGTAACACATCGAGTTCTTTTTGTTTATTGACTTTAGATTCATTCGATTTGTGATTAATGTCGTAGTGTTTGGCATTTTGTTTTGAAAAAACATTGTCCACCAATAAAATGTATGGTTTTGTAATGATTAAATAAATGAACAAAATCGTCGGCAATGTGATAATGAGAATGGTGATATAATTTTCTCGAAAAGCATGAGGCTCTAAAATTAAAGCTGTCATCATACCGACCAAAGCGCCGCCGAGATGCGCGTCGTGTCCAATATTACTTTTGCCGGATTTAATGCCGTAAATTGAAATCACGACAAAGAAAATGCCATACAACCAACTCTTAATAGTCGGCAGCCCGAAATAACCAATTTCCATATTCGGAAACAATGCAATGGAAGCGAAAATTATACCGCATACAGCACCGGACGCACCGACCGCACTGTAATCGCCGTGGTTTCTATGAATGAAAAGAGATAATAAATCGCCTGCGATTAAACTTGCAAAATAGATAAGCAAGAAATAAAATGCACCAACGCGACTTTCTAATTGCTCGCCAAAAGCGTAAAGCGTGAGCATATTGAACATCAAGTGAATCCAACTCACGTGTAAAAATCCGGAAGTAATGAGTCGTTTATAATCTTTACCGACTAAAATGTGGTCTATTTCAAAAGCATAACTTTCAAAAAATGTGTGGTTAGTAAAACCTCTGTACGAAACAGCGACGTTTATGATGATTAAAACAAGTCCGGCAATTCCGATATCTGACATAAATTGGTTGATTAGTTTATTGGTTTGTTGGTTAATTGGTTTCAAAATCAGAATTTCCAGAAATACCGAAATTTTCAGAATATTTGATGCTGTAAGTTTAATTGGCACTCACGCATTTTATTAATTCTGAAAATTCCGGTATTTCTGAAAATTCTGATTCGGAAACTAACCAACTAATCAACCAAATTTAACGCGCACCCGGCGCGCAATGCGCTTTCAAATACTCCGTATAAAGTGTCGCTAAATGTAAACTGGTACCTTCTCCTTCATATATTCCGTGCGAGCGATTGGGATATGCCATAAACTGAAATTGTTTATTGTATTTCACCAATTCATTAATTAAAATTTCCGCATTTTGATAATGTACATTATCATCACCGGTGCCGTGAATGTAGAGTAAATTGCCTTTTAAATTTTTAGCGTAAGTAACGGGCGAACCGGCAATAAAATCTGCGCGATTTTCTTGCGGCAAACCCATGTAGCGTTCTTGATAAATATTATCGTAAGTCAATTGGTTGGTGATGGAAGCAATGGCAATACCGGTTTTGTAAATTTCAGGATATTGAAACATACAATTTAAAGTTGCCGCAGCACCGCCACTCCAACCCCAAATTGCTACACGACTTGTATCAATCCAACTATATTTTTTAAACATTTCAGTAGCTGCCATTGCCTGATCGTGAATATTGATGATGCCGATTTTTCTGTAAATGGCTTTACGCCACGCATTGCCTTTAGGTGCCGGAGTACCGCGCCCGTCGAGCGATACATAAACGTACCCGTCTTTTCCCATATCGCCGGTATATAAACGATTGTTACCGATACCGTTTACATCTTTAACTGTTGCACCGGCAGGTTCTGTATAGACATAATAAACAATCGGATATTTTTTTGTACTGTCAAAATTGTCAGGCATCACCATAAATCCATCCATCGTGATATTATCAACAGTGGTAATTTGGAAAAAATTAATTTTATTATCCATTGGAATTGGTTTCATAGACGCCGCGATAGAAGTTGCATCATCAAAAACTTTATTGTCCGGCAAACTCACCCATTCCGTTAAACGGGGTGTGTAATAATTTGAAAAACTGTGTAACGCAAATTTTCCATTGGGCGACATCTGATACCCATGTGTGCCTTTTTGATTTTCCGGATTTAGTAATTCCGGTTGTGAAGAAGTACCATCCAATTTCGAGCGGTACAGATATTTTTGTGTCGCATTTTTAGGCGAAGCTGTGTAATAAATATATCCGTTAGCTTCATCGGTACTTAATAAATCAATCACATCATAATCGCCTTTGGTAATAAGTTTTTCATTTTTTCCGTCTCTGCCGATGCGATATAAATGTCTCCAACCGTCTTTCTCACTTTCCCATAAAAACTCTTTATTATTAATGAAATCAAAATAATCCACCGATTCTCTTCCCCGCAAATCTACCCAAGCCGCATCGGTTTCTTCGTAAATCGTTTTTGTATCACCCGATTTTGCGTTGGCGATAATTAGTTTACTCACGTTTTGTTTTCTGTTGAGTTGTTGCATCAAAAGTTCATCGGAGTTGCGTGCCCACTCCATTCGCGGCAAATACGTTTGTTGCGGATCACCTAAAATTTTCATCCAAGTTGTTTTTCCGGAATTAATATCCGCGACACCGATTTTATACGGCGAAGGCATTTCGCCGACTTTCGGATATTCCACCGGAACTGTGAACGGATAAATAGAATCAGTGTTATTAATCATCAAAAAATCTTTGATTTGGTTGGCGTCAATCTGCCAATACGCCAATTTTTTACTGTCCGGACTCCATCTGAAACCGTCGCGACAATCAAATTCTTCTTCATACACCCAATCGAAAGTACCATTAATGAGTTTTTTTGTACCGTTTGTACTTGTTAATTGTGTGATCACACCGCTTGATAAATCTTCGACATATAAATTATGCTCACTCACATACGCCGCTTTTTTTCCGTCGGGCGAAATTTTTGCAAACATCAACGACGATTCAGGTTTGCCGATACCGATTTGTTTCAAAGTTTTTGTACCGGTATCATACACCCAATAATCACCGCGTGTTTCATATCGCCACACACGCTTTGAATTGGTGTAAATAAGTATTTTTAAATTATCCTCAGAAAAAAAATAATTTTTTACCGAGATTGGTGAAGTTTTTCCGGAGGGAATAAGTTGATCTTTTGTAAGAACGATGGTTCTGTTTTTACTCGGCAAATTGTAGCGCACAATATCCGATTTTTCTTGTCGAAAATAAGATGTCCCATCTTTGCTCCATTTTATATTTTGAGCAAATAGGTTTGAAATAAAAAATAGCACAAGGATGATTATTAATCCGTTCTTCATGAAGTTTAATTTTAAAAAAAGAATCAACAAAAATAATAAATCTTATTACTATTGAGAGTTTTTACGAAAAGAATTTAATTCTCCTTTCAAAAAGATAATCGAAAAGTTTTACTAAAACCTTATAAATCCGATATTTTTTTTCAGATTTCTATATTGCGAGATTAAAAATGAATATTTTTTTCATTTTTTATTTATTTTAAAAAACAGCTTTTTAGACAAAAAAAATACTCATATTTTAGATATTAACCAGTTAATAAAAAAATACGGTCAAAGAATGTTTTTATATTTGTTTTCTATTACAAATACATTTGTACCTGTAAAAGATAATTTTTAATCTAAATTGAAAATTATCTTTTTTCATAACAATTTTTTTGATATTTTTGCGAGCAAAATATTTTTGCAAATAAAAAACAAACTTTCGATATGAAACGACATTACTTCACTCTTGCAATAGTTATCGCATTTTGCTGCCAAATTTTGGCACAACCCAATTACACTGCAAACGATGTCATTAAACCTTATGACGGTGTATTTCGCGCCGGTGTCAATTTTGATATTTATCCGGGTTTCAGCGACCAAGATCTGGCATCACTCGCTGCCGGTGTTGATAATGTCGGTGTTGCCGGTGTGGGCGTTAAAGCCTTGCGCCCATCATTACCTGAATCTTTTTTAGAACAGTATGGTTATGATATTCGCCTCGATGCTTTCAAATTTTATGATTCATTGGGTTTGAAAGATAATACTTTAATCGTCGGTTTTCCTTCCGAAGTACACCGCGACCCAACTTTTTATTGCCCTACAGAGCAATCAACCGTTTTCAAAAATATGTACGAACCTATTTGGGATAATGGCGAAAATGGTACACCCGTTAACGACAATAACTACATGGCTTTGTATGTTTGGAAACTCGTTCAGAAATACGGCAAGTACATAAAATTTTATGAAATCTGGAACGAACCAGGTTTTGACTTCACCGGTAATTTGGGTTGGCGCGAACCGGGTGATCCTGCGGGCAACTGGTGGGATAGAAATCCTGCGCCTTGCGAATATAAATTACGTGCACCCATTCAAAACTACATCCGCATTCTGCGTATCGCTTATGAAGTTATCAAAACCGCAGACCCGAATGCGTATGTAACGACTTCCGGTTTAGGATATGCCTCTTTCATGGATGCGATTTTAAGAAATACGGATAATCCGGACAACGGAAAAGTAACGGCACAATATCCGTTTGGTGCGGGTGCTTACATTGACGGTATCGGTTATCACTCTTATCCGCATTTCGATGACGCTTTGCGCAATTATAACGTGCAACGAGGTGCATTTGATTATTATCGCCATTCAGATGCAGCAGGTATTGATCCGGCGCGTACAAAAGAGCTTTATGATAAAGTTTTAAGAAAATATGGTTACGATGGTATTAAATATCCGAAAAAAAATTACATTATCACTGAGGCCAATTTACCGCGTAAACAATTCGGCGATTATATCGGCAGTTCCGAAGCGCAAAAAAATTGGATTATAAAAGCCTATATCAATTGCGTTCAGAATGATATTTGGCAGATGCACATTTTTAAAATTGCCGAAGAAACCACGTATGATGGTGCCGGACGCGAATTTGATGTCATGGGTCTTTATCAAAAATTTGATGCCAATAACAGATATGGTGCTAT